>CACXNH010000051.1:0-10627 GCA_902768955.1 uncultured Bacteroidia bacterium
ATGCTGGGTTCGTATAACGGTTAGTACTCGAGATTCTCAATCTCGCAATAGGAGTTCGATTCTCCTACCCAGTACAAAAATCAGGTTGCCAACAAAGCAGCCTGTTTTTTTGTACCCAATTCCGAGATTTTGTGACACTGTGGTGCCGGGGCAGGTAATGTTTTGTTTTGCATTCTCCGGTTTTTGGGCTTGGGGCAGATGCAGGAGGGCGCGTTTTAACTAACTATTTGATTGCTAATTGTTTACGTGTTTTACTCCCGGCAATTTGGCCTGGAGTAAAATGTATAAACGCCTGATTTCAAGACACTTAATAGAAACGGTGTTTGGTGGATGCAAGCACTTGGCACATTCTATTAAGGCTTGAAGGATGAGGGATAACCCGAGCGAATAGAGACATACCCTCTTCAGGAAAACTCTACGCTCAAAAGCCGGTGGCAGCTAAGTGGTTAACGCTCAGTCGTTTACACGGTCGTTTACACGATTCTTTGGGATTACCGGTTTTCCCAAAGAATCCAGTAACTAATTGATAACCAATGAACTAGCTGCCACCACCACGGCATTACACGTAGGGAGGTGAACTGGAACAGCTGCCACCACCACGGCATTACGCATGGAGAGGTGAACTGGAACGTCGCAGGTTGCAAAACGTTGCAGGTGGGGTTGCAATAGTTTTTTGCCCAGAGTCAACTTCTATCAGGGATAGACTCCAATCTGAGTCAACCAAAATCCGGGAATGACACCCTGTGGCCGATTTGCGTCGCAGGTGACAGCAAAAAATGCAGACCCGCGACACTCCGGCCTTGGACCTGCGACAATTATTCCCTGCGGCACTGAGAGAGGTACCGGGCCTGCCAGGGATGCGGCATAATTCTTGAATCCCAAAAGGCCCGGAATGAAACTGAAAGGGCTTTATACATTTGTGCTGCTAATGGTAAGTGCCATCGGCCTTTCTGCTCAGGAGAACGTGGAAAAGGTGGACACTTCGGCCATAAGGCCAAAGCCTGTTCCGGAGACGGTCTCCCCCATCTTCCAAAACAGTATGGTCCCTTTCTTTCCGGTCCTTTCAACGGACAGGCCGGAGAGCAAAGAAGAACGTGCTGCCAGAATTAATCTGGAGACCTACCGGCGTGTGATGGAATCCGTTAACCAGTCTCTCGCTCCTTTCAGTCCTCCGCATCTTTCAAATACCCAGAAGGCGCTGCTCCTTGTAGGCGGACTTTTCCTGTCCAGTCCATACAAGTTCCGCCCCGGCACCGTTCCCGTGATGAATGGCTCCAATCCGTTTATGTATGCGGTTACGCCGGGGATGGCACCTTATGAGCATCCCTATTCTCCGGAGGCATTTCCGCAATGCATAAGGACAGAACTTGACTTCAGCACGGGTACATACAAACAAGTGATGGTAAAATGGGACGAATTTGAGAAAAACGCCGCCAGGAGTTTTGGAGGGCCATACAGACTGGACCCTGTCCCCCGGTTCCGCTACAATAATTCAATGGACTACATTATCCCCTGAACCGATGATCTCCTCTGCGGCACGGAGGGAAGCGCCTGGACCGCCAAGGAGACGGCGGATTTCAGAGTAATCGGCCTGCATACGTGCGCTGTAGGAGGAGTCCGTGAGGATGCGGTCAAGTTCTGCGTATAGGTTATCGGCCGTAAAATAATCCTGCAGGAGTTCACGGAAGGCGGCGCGGTCAATTATCAGGTTGGCAAGGGATATGAACTTCACCTTGATCATGCCTTTCAGCATCACGTAGGTGCCATAGGCCAAACGGTAGCCCACAACCTGAGGAGTGCCGATAATCGCGGCTTCCAGCGATGCCGTGCCGGAATTGATTACTGCGGCCGATGCGTGCCTCAGCGCTCCGTATGTTTCTCCGAAGACAAGGTGGACGTAGTCCCTGCCGCCAAGGTTATAATCGGCCTCAGAGCGTGATGGCGCCCCTGCAATCACAAAATGCATCTCAGGGTGAGTAGCGTGCCATTTATCGGCCAGTTCCATGAACACAGGCATCATTGCCTTTATCTCGTGGCCGCGGGAGCCGGCAAGAAGGGTGATCCAGGTGGCGTCAGGGAGGCCGGTGCGCTCAAGGAACGCTGCCCTTGGCTCCTTCATGGCGGGGCTTTCCTCTATGGCGTCTATGAGCGGATTGCCAACGTAGGTGACGGGTACGCCCTTACTCTCAAAGTACGGAATCTCAAAGGGAAAGACTATGAGGAGCTTATCTACGTACTCCTTCAGTTTCCGGATCCTGCCTTCGCGGGAAGCCCAGACTTTGGGCACTATATAATAATATACCTTAAAGCCGGCTTTGTGGGCAAATTCAGCGATGCGGAGATTAAAACCGGGATAGTCGATGAGAATCACGGCGTCCGGTTTCCAGGCCGATATATCATCCTCGCAGAACCGTATCTTTTTCATCAGGGAGCGGGCGCTGAGGAGTATCTCCACAAAGCCAAGGACGGCGCCTTCGCGGTAGTCTTTCACAAGGCCGTCACCGCTCTGGTGTTCCTTGTAAACGGCGTCCATAAGGCCGCCTCCCCAGAAGCGGATATCGGCACCGGGGTCCTTTGCATAAAGACCCTTCATCAGGTTGGACCCGTGGAGGTCTCCCGATGCCTCTCCCGCTATGATATAATATTTCATATTATTTCCCGATTCACTGGGGGACTAATCGCCCAGACCCCCTGCGTCTCTTTGCTCAGACAGTGACTTCCGGCGACGGAATTCCTGAATATCCGTGAGGAATATATTGATGGGAGCTATGGTTACCCAGCCCTGCTCCAGGAGGAGGTGGTCTGCGGTATCGGCATCATCGTCATCGTTGATGAAGGTGCCTCTCATAAACACGGCCTTCTCTCCGTCCTCAAGGTTTACGCGGTAGTGCTGCCAGAGGAAGGAGTCGTTGAGGGCGCCGAGGCTGCCTTCGTCCCAGGCCTCGAACTCCTTCTCCCAGTGGCCGAAGCCCTGGCGGGCATACTTGACGCCCTTGATGTCTTCCAGCGGAACTGCCGGGAAGTTGATGTTGTAGACAAGGCCCGGACGGTTTTCAGGCCAGTCCTCAAGGACTTTTCTCATTATCTCCGGGAGCATTGCCTGAACTGCGCTGAAGTCTGCATCCGGGCGGAAATCGCACAGGGACACTCCTATGGCTTTGATTCCGTTGATGGCGGCTTCCTCCGCGGCGCCAAGCGTTGCGCTGTAATTCGCTGCCGTGGAGGCATTGGTGCCGTGGTTGATGCCGGTAACAACAAGGTCAGGGTCACGGTGATCGTACTTGAATTCCAGGCCGAATTTCACGCACGATGCAGGAGTTGCGTCAAGATACGTCCACTTCCCCGGGCCCTCCTCCGGGAGGTCCTTGTATGCCAGCTGCTTCACGCCAAGGGAAACGGCGCAGGACATGGCGCTCTGATGGAACTTGGGAGCCACCACCGTGACATCCCCGAAACCGGACATTATCTGGGCCAGGACGTGGATACCCCGCGCCTTGTAGCCGTCATCGTTGCAAAGGAGTATTTTCATACGGCAAAGATAACAAAAAAGAAGCAAAAAAGCAGGCTGCCCGCGCCGCAGAGGAAATAATATGCGAAGTGTCGCAGGTCCCGGGCCAAAGCGTCGCAGGTCTGCATTTTTGTTGTCACCTGCGACGTAAATCGGCCTCAAGGGCAAAAAACCGTCGCGGGTCCGGCCGATTTTGCAGACCTGCGACAGTCCAGTCACTGACCTGCGACATTCCGCCACCCCACCTGCGGCGTTTCGACACCCCACCAGCGACATTTCAACATCTGACCTGCTACACGGCTGCTGCGGGTGAAATCATCGGCAAATAGTCCCTGGCAGGTAACACCCTGATAATCAACATCTTCCCGAAACCTGATTGTGCAAATTATCCAATCAGAATTCTATAAGTAATTGATATTCAAACACATAACCACCAGGAACACATCGCAAAAAAGAGGTGACCATCAAGGCCACCCCTTAGCGTTACACAAGGTTGGGTAAAGCTTATTTCATGCTTTCAGCATTTTGAAACAAGCTTGAGCTTATTTCATGCTTTCAGCATTTTGAAACAAGCTTGAGCTTATTTCATAATAACCTTTGCCATTTCCAGGACCTTGTTGCTGTAACCCCACTCGTTGTCGTACCAGGCGCAAACCTTTACGAAGGTCTTGTCAAGCTGGATACCGGCCTTCTCATCGAAGATGGAAGTAAGAGGGCAGCCACGGAAGTCTGTGGAAACAACGGCCTCGTTGGTGTAACCGAGAACACCCTTGAGTTCGCCTTCGGAGGCTTCCTTCATTGCAGCGCAGATTTCCTCATAGGTGGCTTCCTTTGCGAGTTCGCAGGTGAGGTCTACGAAGGAAACGTCACTGGTGGGAACGCGGAGGGACATACCGGTGAGTTTGCCGTTGAGTTCAGGGAGAACCTTACCCACAGCCTTTGCAGCGCCAGTAGATGAAGGGATGATGTTCTCCAGGATACCACGGCCACCACGCCAATCCTTCTTGGAAGGACCGTCAACGGTCTTCTGGGTAGCGGTTGCAGCGTGAACGGTGGTCATAAGGCCACGGACTACACCGAACTTGTCATTGAGCACCTTGGTAAGGGGAGCAAGGCAGTTGGTGGTGCAGGAAGCGTTGGAGATAATGTTCTGGCCGGCGTAGGTCTTGTGGTTTACGCCATACACGAACATAGGAGTGCTGTCCTTTGAAGGAGCGCTCATGATAACCTTCTTGGCACCGGCCTTGATGTGGGCCTCTGCGAGTTCTGCGGTGAGGAAGAAACCGGTGGATTCAACGACTACGTCTACGCCAAGGGCGCCCCAGGTGATGTTTGCGGGATCTTTCTCGCAGAAAACCTGAATCTTGTTGCCATCTACGATGAGGTAGTTGCCCTCAACCTTGATGTCGTGGTTGAAAATGCCGTGTACAGAATCGTACTTAAGCATATAAGCGAGATAATCCGGATCCAGGAGGTCATTGATACCTACAACGCAGATGTCCTTACCGAAATTCTCCACGGCGGCGCGGAAGACCATACGGCCGATGCGGCCAAAACCGTTAATACCAAGTTTGATCATAATTTGTTACTGAATTTATTTGTTTGTTAAACGATATATCTTTTTATCGGGGCAAATTTACTAATTTTTTTAGAGACCGCAAAGATTTTTCTTATCTTTGCATATATGAACCAGCCGAAGCCTCCCATATACCTTTTCACGGACGGTGCTGCCAGCGGGAACCCCGGTCCCGGAGGCTACGGGATAGTGCTTCGCTGCGGCTCCCTCCAGAAGGAAATCAGCGGCGGGTTCCGCCTCACCACCAACAACCGGATGGAGCTTCTGGCGGTGATTATCGGCCTTGAACAGATAAGGTGGGAAAACGCCGAGGTACATGTTGTAAGTGACTCATCTTACGTAGTAAAGGCCCTCAACGAAGGCTGGCTGGAACAGTGGAAGCGCACCGGCTTCAAGAAGAAAAAGAACGTGGACCTTTGGCTCCGTTTTGACGCCGTGTTCCATAAGCACCGCGTTGCTTTCCACTGGATAAAAGGCCACGCCGGCCACCCTGAAAACGAGCGCTGTGACGCCCTTGCCGTGGCCGCCTACCACCAGGAAAACCTCCCGGAAGATACCGGTTATATAACAGAACAATCAACACAACTTTTATAATATGGCTTTACCCAAACTTGTCGTCGGAATAACTCAGGGCGACAGCAACGGAATAGGATACGAAGTAATCATAAAATCCCTGGCCGATGAACGCAGCCTGGACTCCTTCACCCCCGTGGTGTACGGATCCTCAAAGCTCATGGGCTTCTACCGCAAAACCCTCCACAACATTGATTCCATGGACATCAATGTGATTGGATCGGCAAAGGACGCGAAGCAGCGCAAGGTGAATCTTGTGAACTGCCTCCCGGACAGCATCTACGCTGAGCCCGGCCAAAGCACCCCGGAAAGCGCAAAAAACGCCATTACAGCCCTTCAGGCCGCTGTCAAGGATCTCAAGGACGGCCTCATTGACGTGCTTGTAACCGCCCCCATAAACAAGAGGGCCATGAATGCGGAAGGTTTTGCCAACACCGGCCACACGGAATATCTCCAGAAGGAATTCGGGGCCGATGACGTAACCATGATAATGGTCTCAGACCAGCTCAAGGTTGGCGTTGTGACGGGCCATATCCCCCTAAGGGATGTCCCCAAGGCCATTTCCAAGGACAGCATAGTCCGGAAGCTCAAGATAATGAAAGAATCCCTCATGAGGGACTTCGGCATAACTGATCCAAAGATTGCTGTACTTGGCCTCAACCCCCACTGCGGAGACGGCGGCCTCCTTGGAGACGAGGAACAGGGCATCATCCTCCCCGCCGTCAAAGAAGCGCAGGCACAGGGCGTGCAGGCTTTTGGCCCGTACTCCCCCGACGGCTTCTTCGGCCTTGGAAACTACTCCCGCTTTGACGCCACTCTTGCAATGTACCATGACCAGGGCCTGGCCCCGTTCAAGGCCATTGCCTTCGCAGACGGGGTGAACTTCACCGCCGGTCTTCCGGTTGTTCGCACCTCCCCGGACCACGGCACCGCCTACGAGATGGCCGGCCGGGATGAGGCAGACCCCCGTTCCATGATGAGCGCCATCTACACGGCAATTGACATTTTCCGCCGCCGCCTCCAGTACGACACCCTCATGGAGGGCCGCCTGAAGGAGGAGTAGCCTATGGTTCCGGAGCTCATAGACAAGTACGTTTTCCTGGTCCAGACTTTCATCGAGGCCGGAGATTCAGGCTTGTCCCTCAAGGAGCTCCAGGACAGATGGGAAGGCCGATACTCCGAGCCCTATCCCCGCCGTACCTTCGTGAACCACAGGGCTGCCGTGGCAGAGGTTTTCGGGATTGAGATAGCCTGCGACAGAAGCACCAACCGGTACTACATAGATGCAGGTGAAAGTGCAGTTGACAAACGTGCGGCAACGGAATACCTTATAGATACTTTTACTGTTAAGAGCCTACTCACCTTCGGGCAGGAGCGCCTGAGCGGCCGCGTGAGCGTGGAGGAGATTCCTTCCGGGCACAAGTATCTCACAACCATCATGGAGGCCATGCTGGATAACGCCGTGCTCACAGTGGAGTACCGCAAATACCTGAGCCCGGAAACTGATGTTAGGACTATACGCCCGTATGCCCTGAAGGAGTTCGGGAAACGCTGGTATGTAGTTGCCTACAGCGAAAACGCACGGGATCTCAGGACCTTCGCCCTGGACCGCATAGACGGCATAAGGCGCACCGGAGACCGTTTCAAGATGCCTGCCGGATTCAACGTGGAAAAACTCTTCCAGCCAAGTTTCGGAATATACCTCCCGGAAGGTGAAAAGCCCGTGCTTGTAAAGATACGTACCACCTTAAGGGAAGCCGCATACCTTGAAGACCTTCCCCTCCACCCCAGCCAGGTACTCCTTTCAAAGAACTCTGACTCATGCGTTTACGTCATGACCCTCATTCCCAACCCCGGTTTCATCATGGAGTTGTGCGGGCGTGGAAACCGTCTGGAAGTGCTGGAGCCCCTGAGCCTGCGGAACGCCGTAAAAGAAGAATTGAAAAACGCTTTGAAACAATATGAAGACTCTTAAGTTCACCCTTGCGATGGCGGCCGCCATGTGCGCAGTCATCGCCTGCAAAGAAAATGCAATGAAACCACAGCAAGGTTACATCGGCCCATCCAATATTGAGATTACGGACGGGCATATGACTCCGGAGGTGCTCCTGTCCCTTGGCCGCCTCTCTGATCCCCAGCTTTCCCCGGATGGAAAAACCATCCTGTACGGTGTCAGCTATACTTCCATCGCGGAAAACCGCAGCGTCCGAAACCTTTTCACCATCCCCGTGGAAGGCGGAGACCCCACCCCTCTCACAATGGACGGGAAGAGCATTTCATCGGCCAGATGGAGCCTGGACGGCAATTCCATCTTCTTCCTCCAGGAAGGTAAACTCTGGGAGGCGCCCTATGAGAACGGAAAGCTTGGCAAGCGCACCCTCAAGGCCGATGTCCCCGGCGGAATTGATGATTATCTGCTCTCCCCGGACCAGTCCCGGATGATTTATGTCAAAGGTGTCCACAGCAACGTGGAGGTGCCTTCAGACACGGATCCTGCCCTTGACAAAGCCAAGGCCTACGCCACAGAGGATCTCATGTACCGCCACTGGGACCACTGGCGCACGGAGATTGCCCACAGTTTTGTGGCCACTCTTGTGAACGGCGTGGTTACTGAGGGCATGGACATCCTCGGGGAAGAGCCCTTCGAGCTCCCCAACGGCCCGTTCAGTGACATCTCAGACCTTGCATGGAGCCCGGACGGCCGCTACATTGCCTACTCCTGCAAGAAACTCAGCGGCAAGGAGTACGCTTTCTCCACCAACACCTGCATCTTCATCTATTGTCCTCTCACCGGAGAAACTTCCCAGGTAACGTTTGAGGGCGGCTACGACACCCACCCCGTATGGAGTCCTGACGGCACCCGCCTTGCCTGGCTCTCAATGGAGAGAGACGGTTATGAGGCCGACAAAGTGAGACTCATGCTTGCCGATGTAATCTATGAGGAAGAGGGTGAAGGCCAGAGCGCAAACCCTGCCGTTGAGAACATCCGTGATCTGTCGGCCTCATTCAAATACAATGTAGAAAGCCCCGTGTGGGCCGATGACAGCCAGTCCATCTACTTCAGCGCCCTTACGGAAGGCCTTGGCGCCGTGTACAACGTGGTGCCGGATGCCGATGAAATATTCCGCCTTACCGCTGATAACCTCTGGTTTGACTTCGGGTCACCGTTTGGCGTGCAGCAGGACGGAACCCTCCTTACCACCTTCATGTCCATGGATTTCCCTACGGAACTTGTTGCCGTCAACGACAACGCCGTCCGCCAGATAACTTTCGAGAACGAGCACATCCTCTCACAGCTGGACAAGCATGAAACGGAGGCACGTATGGTTAAGACCGTGGACGGACAGGACATGCTCACCTGGATACTCTATCCCCCGCAGTTTGACCCCGCAAAGACATATCCCGCCATTGAAATCACCCTGGGAGGCCCTCAAGGCACGCTTTCACAGGACTGGAGCTACCGCTGGAACTACCTTCTCATGTGCCATCAGGGTTATGTGGTGGTCCTTCCCAACAGGCGAGGTACAACGGCCTTCGGGCAGCCCTGGTGCGAGCAAATTTCCGGGGATTATATAGGCCTGAACATGCAGGATTACCTCTCCGCCGCAAAGGCCATCAAGGCAGAGCCTTACATCTCCGGAGTTGCGGCCTGCGGAGCTTCCTACGGCGGCTACAGCGTGTATTACCTGGCAGGTATCCACGGTGACGTTTACGACTGCTTCATCTCCCACGCCGGTATCTTCAACGAGGAGCACATGTACATGACCACCGAGGAAATGTGGTTCCCCAACTGGGACAACGGCGGCCTGCATGAATATGCCTTTGAGGCCGGTCAGGTTGGTGCTGCAGGAGACGGCGTAACCTTCGGCGGCATCAAGCAGGGCGGCTCCCCCTGGAGCAATCTTCCCAAGGCACGCAGGCACTATGACAATTCCCCTCACAAGCTGGTCCAGAACTGGCACACGCCAATTCTCTGCATCCACGGCGGCTCAGACTTCCGCGTTCCTGTAGACGAGGGCATGGCAGCGTTCAACGCCGCCCAGATGATGGGTGTCCCTTCAAAACTCATAGTGTTCCCTGAGGAGAACCACTGGATCCTCCAGCCCCAGAACGCCCTCTACTGGCACCGCAGCTACTTTGGCTGGCTGGACCGCTGGATGAAATAATCCAGATGCGCTGCGCTGAATGAATCTGGATACCGCCATACAGTACCTGCCGGGCGTCGGGCCCAAGAGAGCGGAGCTTCTTGAGAAGGAGCTTGGGATAGCTGCTGTAGGGGATCTTGTGCGCCTGTATCCTTTCCGCTACATAGACCGCAGCAGCATTGTCCGCATTGCGGATATACACCCGGAACTTGCCCAGGTGCAGGTACGCGCTACCGTTACCAAGGTGCGCCTCTACGCCAAAAACGGCGCAGAACTCCCCCCGGATAAACTCAAGTACAATCTTGTAGCCCGTCTCAGCGCCATTGTGGCCGATGAAACAGGTGAGATGGAGGTGGTGTTTTTCAAGGGCGTAAAGTGGATGCACACCCGCCTTGTCCCGGGCTCCACTTTTATCTTCTTCGGAAAGCCCGCCGTGTTCAATAACCGCCTCAACATGGTGCACCCGGAAGTGGATGCTCCGGATACATCTGCCACCGGAACCCTGACCGGAATCTACACCTCCACGGAGCGCCTGAAAAACGGTGGAATTACCGGCCGGTTCATGACCAAGATTATAGCTACGGCACTTGAAGGAATACTTCCGGCCCTACAGGATACTCTCCCGGATTACATATTGAAAGAGAAGGGTTTAGTGCCTTTAACTTATGCTCTGCGTCAAATACATTTTCCTGTAAGTCAAGACGCCCTGGCCAAGGCTACATACAGGCTCAAATTTGAGGAACTTTTCCTTCTTCAGCTGAGTCTTCTGAAGCAAAAATACATCCGGAGCAGCAGTGCCGTGGGCCTCAGGATGCCGGCCGTGGG
>CACXNH010000051.1:10638-18411 GCA_902768955.1 uncultured Bacteroidia bacterium
TACCAGCTCACTGGAGCCCAGAAAAGAGTAATCCGTGAAATCCGCGAAGATATGCGCAGCGGCCACCAGATGAACCGCCTCCTGCAGGGAGACGTGGGTTCCGGAAAAACCATGGTTGCCGTGCTAAGTTCACTCATCGCTGTTGGAAACGGCTACCAGGCCTGCATAATGGCGCCTACGGAAGTACTTGCACAGCAGCATTTTGCAAATGTATCCAAATACCTTAAGCCCACAGGTGTACGTGTTGAACTCCTTACGGGGTCTACCGGCACGGCGGCGCGGCGGAGCATCCACGCAGGGCTTGAGGACGGAAGCGTGGGAGTGCTTATCGGCACGCACGCCCTCATTGAAGATACAGTCCAGTTCAAGGCACTGGGGCTTGCCGTAATTGACGAGCAGCACCGCTTTGGCGTAGACCAGCGCGCCCGCCTATGGAGCAAGGGCTATAACGGCATTCCGCCGCATGTCCTGGTAATGACGGCTACACCCATTCCGCGCACACTTGCGATGACCCTGTACGGAGACCTCGACGTATCCGTGATAGACGAGATGCCTCCCGGCCGAAAACCCATTACAACTATCTGTGTGGGGGAAGGAAAACGCCACGCAATGCACAATTTCATAAGAGATGAGATTGCAAAGGGCAGGCAGGCATTCATTGTCTATCCTCTCATTTTTGAGAGCGAGAAACTGGATTACAAGAATCTTGAACTGGGCTATGAGGAGATAGTGAAAGCCTTCCCGCTGCCTCAGTACAAAGTGGCCATAGTGCACGGCCAGCAAAGCAATCAGGAGAAGGATTTCAACATGAGCGCCTTTGCCGCAGGAAGGGCCAATATCCTGGTATCTACCACCGTGATTGAGGTTGGCGTGGACGTTCCCAACGCTTCCGTGATGGTGATTGAGAGCGCGGAAAGATTCGGCCTCAGTCAGCTGCACCAGTTAAGAGGCCGGGTTGGCCGCGGCGCAGAGCGTTCCTACTGCATCCTCATGAAGGGGACAAAGGTTTCAAAAGAGTCCCAGAAGCGCCTGGACCTTCTCTGCGCCACTGAAAACGGTTTTGAACTGGCCGAGGAAGATATGAAACTCCGCGGCCCCGGAGACCTTGAAGGTACCCAGCAGAGCGGTCTCCCCATTACTCTCAATATTGCATCCCTTGCCAAGGACGGTATCATCCTGTCAGATGCCAGAGGCTATGCCCAGCATATCCTGGAGCAGGATCCAGGGCTCTCACAGCCGCAAAATGCTTCTCTTGCGGCAGAACTCCGTAAGGACAAGTACGTCACCAGGGATTACTCCCAGATTTCATAGACTCCACCTCCCCGGCGTCAAGTATGTTCACGTCGCGTATATGCGCGCACGTGAATTTTTTTTGCTATATTTGTGAGATTATAAATAAAATGCGCAAATAGATATTCAAAATGTGGAAAGCGTAGCCACTTCCGGGCTTGAGATGAGCCAGAACTCCATGCGCACAAGCTGGACGTCCGCACAGGCAGGGCTTTTTTGAAAATAGACTGAGATGAAAGAGTTTGAGATAGCCTTTAAGATTGGACGCCCCATCCCGGAGGATGAACTCAGGGCTGCGGGGGCCAAGGCCCTTGGCATAAAGCCGGAAAAGGTTGGACGTACCGTAATTGTGAAAAGAAGCATTGACGCCCGCCAGGATCCCCTTTACCGCTACAGGGTGCAGGCTTTCAGGGAGGGAGAAGAATACGTCCCGTACAAGGTAGCGCCATATCAGGACGTGCATGACGCCAAGCCCGTCATTGTGATAGGCGCCGGCCCCGCCGGTATGTTCGCAGCACTGAAACTCCTCCAGAGAGGTCTCAAACCAATAATCCTTGAACGCGGAAAAGACGTGGAGAGAAGGAAGGCCGATATGGCCAGACTATCCACCCAGGGCATCCTGGACCCGGATTCCAACTATTGCTACGGGGAAGGCGGCGCCGGAGCTTTCAGCGACGGAAAACTATACACACGCTCCTCAAAACGTGGAGATATAAGGGAAGTCCTTCATCAACTTGTTGCATTTGGCGCCTCTGAGGAGATCCTCATTGACGCCCACCCGCATATAGGCACGGACCGCCTCCCGGAGATTGTTAAAAACATCCGCAGATGCATTGAAGATCACGGAGGAGAATACCACTTTGACAGCCGTGTCACGGACATAGTGCCGGGCTTCACGGTCAAATGCGGAGAAAAAGAGTACAAGGCCGCCAAAGTTATCCTTGCCACAGGGCATTCTGCAAGGGATATATATGAGATTTTCCAGGCCAAAGGCTGGGCGCTTGAAGCCAAGGGATTCGCCCTTGGCGTACGCGTGGAGCATCCCCAGTGGATGATAAACCAGATCCGCTATCACGGAAAATATCAGCCTGAGATGCCCACGGCGGAATACTCATTTGTGCAGCAGGTGGAGGAACGCGGCGTATTCTCCTTCTGCATGTGTCCGGGTGGCATCCTGGTGCCGTCCTCTACGGAGGAAGGTACGGTGGTTCTCAACGGAATGTCCAACGCCGCGCGTAATTCAAAGTGGGCAAATGCCGGCGTGGTCGTCCAGATAGAACCCGGAGACCAGCCTTCAGAATACACCGGCCCTTTTGCCCTTATGGATTACCAGAGAGATATAGAAAGGGCTATGTATGATTGGTGCCGTGAGCACGGCGGAAAGCACCCCTTCACAGCACCAGCCCAAAGGATGAAAGACTTCTGCCGCGGTATAGTGTCAAAGGATCTTCCAAAGACATCCTATCACCCCGGCACATTAAGCGCACCACTTCATGAGCTCCTCCCTGAGCACGTCTCAATGAGGCTCAGAAGGGCTCTGCCCCAGGTAGACCGCCAGATGAAGGGCTACTACACCAACGACGCCCTCCTCCTTGGCACGGAATCCCGCACGTCCTCCCCCGTGAGGCTCCCAAGGGATCCGGAAACCCTTGAGCACGTGGACGTTCCCGGCCTCTACCCCTGCGGGGAAGGCGCCGGATACGCGGGAGGCATAGTTTCATCGGCCCTGGACGGCATTAACTGCGCGGAAAAGATTTAGTTATGGCAGACATTATACTGGGAATAGAATCGTCCTGCGACGACACATCGGCAGCCGTACTCCGTGACGGGGTGCTGCTCTCCAACGTCATTGCGTCGCAGCAGGTACACAAGGACTTTGGAGGGGTTGTGCCGGAACTTGCGTCCCGCGCCCATGAGCAGAACATTGTGCCCGTGGTGAGCGAGGCCCTCAGAAAGGCCGGCGTAAAGCCGCAGGAGCTCACGGCAATTGCCTTCACAAGGGGCCCGGGCCTTCTTGGCTCCCTCCTTGTGGGCACTTCCTTCGCCAAGGCCCTCTCTCTCTCCCTGGATATTCCCATGATTATGGTAAACCACCTTCAGGGGCATATCCTCGCCAATTTCGTGCGTCAGGAAGGCGTTCCCGTTAGGGAGCCCTCATTTCCCTACCTGTGCCTTCTGGTATCCGGCGGCAACTCCCAGATAGTGAAGGTGACAAGCCCCACGGAATATGAGATCCTTGGCCAGACCATAGACGACGCAGTGGGAGAAGCCTTTGACAAATGCTCCAAGATGCTGGGCCTGGGGTATCCCGGGGGGCCCGTCATAGACCGCCTGGCAAAGCAGGGAGACCCTCTCCGTTTCATATTTGCAATGCCAAACATCCCCGGTCTGGATTACAGTTTCAGCGGCGTAAAGACTTCCCTTCTGTATTTTGTAAGGGACCAGCTTGCAATTGACCCTGAATTCTTGGAAAAAAACAAGGAGGATATCTGTGCCAGTTTCCAGAAAACCCTCATAGACATCCTCATGAAAAAACTCATCCGCGCTTCCAAGGAAACCCGCATCAGGGAAATCACAATAGGCGGCGGCGTAAGCGCCAACAGCGGCCTCAGGGAGCGCATCACCCAGGAAGGAGAAAAGCGCCACTGGAATGTCTATCTGCCGGAATTCAAATTCACCACGGACAACGCCGCCATGATAGCGGTGTCCGGATGGTTCCAGTACAAGGCCGGCGTCCGCACGCCCCTTGACGTAGCACCTGTTTCCAGAATGGCCGATTTTTAAGGGATAATGAAAAAGGGTCTTCGCATACCGCTAAAAGCCGTCGCAGGGATACTCATCGTACTCCTGGCGGCGCTTGCAGCCATGCAGTCCCCCAGGGTCCAGTCCTGGGTGGGCGGCAAGGTAGTGGAGAAACTCCGTGACAGCATGGATGCCGATATCTCCTTCAAGATGGTATCCTTCCGTCCCTTCGAGGCCATCACCCTTGACGATGTAACCGTCATAGACCGTAAACCGGCTGTTCCCGGTGCCGATACTATTGCCACAGTAGGATCCCTTGGAGCCAAGTTCTCCCTTCTGGGCCTTATAAGCGGCTCCGGGGCATACCTCAGCCACGCCCGTCTGGACAACGCCAGCTTCTTCCTGGTCATGGAGCCGGATTCCCTTGGAGAAGCCACAACCAACCTCCAGCGGGTATTCCGTATGCCGTCCTCCAAGAATGACACACCTCCCACCTGGGGCAATCTCCTCACCGCCCGTGACCTTGTAATCAGTAATTTCAGGTTCCGGATGAAGAGCCTCACCATGGCGGACTACACCCCCGGGAAGATGGATTTCTCCAACCTGGATGTCCTTGTGCACCACCTCCACGCCAGGAACTTAAGGGTGGCCGACAGCCATGTCACAGGTGCAGTAGACAGCCTCTCCGCAGTTGAGAAGAGCGGCTTTGAGATACTTGGAGCATCGGCCCGTAAAGTGAAGGTGGGAATGGGCCGCGTCAGGGTTGATGACCTTGACCTCATGGAGAAGGACTCCCAGATCCACCTCAAGACCCTTGATTTGGACGGTCCCCTTGACGATTACTCGGACTTTGTGGAGCGCATACGCATCAGCGGAAACATAAAGCCCGAAACCCTTGTCTCAATGAAGACGGTATCTTACTTCGGCCCGCTGGAAGAGAGCATGAACTTCCGCGGCCGCATCCAGGGCAAGTTCACCGGTTACGTGAACGACATTTACGTCAAGGACATCATTGCAACCGACCAGGACCATGATTTCACCGTCAAGGGTTCAGGACGCATAATAAACTGCACGGATATCCAGAACTGCGCCCTGGACTTCAACGTAAACGAATCAAAATTCACGCTGAAAGGCCTTGAAGGCTTCCTCAGGACCTGGGCCGATGACCTTGACCTTGGTCTTGACGGCTTTGCCCCCGGAGAGTTCTTCACCTTCGACGGAACCGCCAAGGGCCCCCTCAACAGGCTTGAAGTGAACGGAGGCATCACCTCCCGCCTTGGCTCTGCCAGGGCCGATATCACCGTGCGCAACACCGTAGACCCAAAGCGTCCTATCATAATCGGCGGAGGTGTTCGCACCCGTGACCTCAATGTTGGGAAGATTGCTGGAATAGACGCTGTCGGCCCCATAACGCTTGGCACCGGCCTTGAGGCTTCCTTGCCAAAAGGCGGAGGCATCAACGTCAGGATAGACTCGTTAAAGATTGACCGCCTGAATGCCCTGGGATATGATTACACCAACATTTCCGCGGCTGGTAATTACGCGGAGGACGCCTTTGACGGGCGTATAATTGCGGCCGACCCTAATCTCAACTTCCTGTTCCAGGGTAAGTTCAACCTCTCAAAGAAGACCAAGAACCAGGTCTACCGCTTCTATGCTTCCCTAGGGTACGCGGATCTCCATGCCCTGAAGATTGACAAGCGGCCCCAGTCCAAGATAAGCTTTGAGGCCACGTCCAACTTCCTGAGAACGGAGAGCCACGACATCCTTGGTGATGTAAACATCAAGGACCTCACCCTTGTCAGCGCCACCGGTACGCATCACCTGGGTTCTCTCAGCGTCAAAGCCCACGCCAATGACAACGTCCACAGGATAAACCTCTCATCCAGTTTTCTGGAAGGCACCTATCTTGGAGACAAGGCTCTCTTTGATTTTGTGAATCACCTCCGAAGCCTCACGCTTGACCGTGACCTGAGCGCGCTGGTTCCAACTCCCGCCCCTTCCTGGGACGGATCCACATACAGCGTGAACCTCAAGGTGAAAGGTGCCCACAGCCTTCTGGATTTTCTGGCACCCGGCACTTATGTAGCCAATCCTACGGAACTGCACCTTGGAATTGACCGGGACGGCATCCTGAAGGGCAGCCTTAAGAGTGACCGCATAGCCCTCAATGAGAAATACATCCGGAACCTTGACCTTACGCTCAGCAATGAGCAGGAGGTCCTTAAGGCCAATCTGACAAGTTCCGCAATCCAGCTTTCAAATGGCGTAAAACTCCAGGGAAGCCGTCTTGCCCTGTTTGCCAACGACAACCACCTTGGTCTTGGATACAGCTTTGACAACTCAGAGGAAGATGCCAGCAAGGCAGAGCTTTTCCTCAGCGCAGACCTTGAAAGGGACCCTCAAGACGGGCTCTCAGTGGTTGCACGCGCGCTGCCTTCAAACCTCTATTACAAGGGCTCCGGCTGGGGCATTTCATCCGGAGACATCCGCTACCGGGGAGGAGACATAAGCGTAGAGAGGCTACGCGCCGTCCATGACGACGAACTGCTTGAAGTTTACGGCGGCTACTCTTCCTCAAAGGCCGATACCCTGAGGGTCAGGATGGAGAAATTCGACATTGGTATAGTCAGCAACTTTATCGGCAATCTCCTTCCCATAGAAGGCTTTGCCAGCGGCAACGCCGTGGTCATTTCTCCGGGCAGCCCGTTCCCGGGCATCGAGGCCGGCATTGTCTGCGACTCCACCATGGTTTCCGGCCAGAAGATGGGTACACTTGCCATTGACAGCAACTGGGATGCCCCTTCAAAGCGCTTCAATATTGGGGCAAGGAGCACCCTGGAGGGCAGTAAGCCTCTTGAGATCAACGGCTACTTTGTCCCGGAAAACCAGACCCTTCACGCCGAGGCCCTTTTGGAAAGGTTCAATATTGCCGTAGCATCCCCTATCCTTTCCACAGTCTTCTCTACTTTTGACGGCTTGGTTGACGGCGCACTGGTAGTAGACGGTCCCATCTCCAAGATAGACATCTCCAGCCGTGACCTCAAACTCCATGACGGCCACCTGGCGCTTGATTTCACACGTGCCATGTATGACGTTGAAGGAGAGCTTGAAGTCACCCACGATTTGATAGGCCTCAAGGAGCTGCGCATGAAGGACAACGCCGGCGGCAAGGCAACGGTACGCGGAAACGTTATCCTGAACCGTTTTCAGGTAAGGATTTCTTGTCTTTGCATCTCTGTCCCCGAGAGAAAGATAAAGCTTTTCCGGGCGCTTTTGCAAATCATGAGACAGAACGTATTCCTTGAATCCCGGGAACCACAAAGATCCTGACATGCTGGCCACACGGTCAAAGGTATCGCATTGATACATGGCATACAAGGCAAACAGACCCGCCAGCGAATAGCCACAGATGTAGGGCTTCCCCTTGTTTGGCATGTTCTCCGCCACATTTGGCAGCTGCTCCTCTAGTTGCGGCAGAACTTCGCCAAGAAGCATATCCAGTGTCTTTTGCGCGCCGTCGCCGAAACCGACTTTGCCGATTTCCAGAAACTGATGCGCGAATGTGGTCGCAACAAGGCCCGACTGCGCGATGTCTATGGCAACAAGGATGGACAAAACCTTTTTGTTCAGATGGTGGACGACCATGACCTTGAGGTCATGGAGAGCGAAGCAGCCCGGCTGACAGAGTTAGCCGGCCATACTGACTGGTGTATCGCAGCAGTCAGAGTCGGGGACTGG
>CACXNH010000052.1:0-14758 GCA_902768955.1 uncultured Bacteroidia bacterium
GGTAGCCGTAATGGGCTTGCCCAGTTTCCTGGCTACCTTGATGGCCTTCCACTGCAGGACGAACATTTCTTCCAGGTGGACGACATCGGCCCAGCGGACGGCTTCCTCAATCACTTTCATGTCTCCTTCCGCGTAGGAGAATCCGCTGGAACGGATGATGGGCTGAAAGATGGGGAAAATGAATTCCTTAAGGGGAAAATCCGGTTGGGGACCATTCGCGTCCGGGTTGGCCCCGGCCAGGATACGTACATCTTCTCCGAGTTTTTTTAGCTCGGTAACCGTGCGGCGTCCCGATGCTGATATTCCGTTTCCGCGAATATAGTAGTTGTTAATTACGAACAGTATCTTCATGGTCTTGTTTAGGTTTGTCTTCCACTACAGGCTTCTCCGGTTCATCCCCGTGGGAATCCTTGTACTTGAAGCGGCGGATCTTCTGGGTGGCGGTTTTCTCGAAGGGATCCTTCATGGCGTCCACCTCTCCGATCTTGGCGTTTTTGCCAACCTTCTTGTTTACCCAGTCAAGGATGGCCTTCTTGCGGGCTTCCAGTTCCTCGAACCACTTGTCCTCGGAAGCCTGGTTCCAGTCAATGGCGTTGTCGTGGAACTTCACGAGGGCAACCAGTTTGCCGTCACGTTCCATCACCAGTGACTCTTCAACACCTTCGATATTGTTGATCACCTGCTCAATCTCCTCAGGATAGATATTCTCTCCGGAAGGGCCCAGGATGGTGTTGTTGAGGCGGCCCTTGATGTAGTAGAGGCCGTTTTCATCCATACAGGCTATGTCGTTGGTATGGAACCAGCCTTGGTCGTCCATCACCTGGAGGGTGCGCTCAGGGTCCTTGTAGTAGCCAAGCATAACGTTGTCTCCGCGCACCACAATCTCTCCCTCACCGTTTGCGGGATTAACGTTGTCAAGCCTTATCTCCACCTTATATGAAGCGGGGCCGATAGAACCCAGGTGCTTTTTCTTATTCACCATCACGTTACACACCAGCGGTGCCGTTTCCGTGAGGCCGTAACCTACGGCATAAGGGAAGTGGCAGTCTATGAGGAACTGCTCTACCGCCGGATCCAGTTTGGCGCCTCCGATTCCGAAGAACTTGAGTTTGCCGCCAAAGGTGCGTACAATACGCTTGCCGATGAACCAGTGCAGGATGTGCGGGAGGTGTTTGTCGGCCCAGGAGAGGACGCGGCTCTTCTGAATAGTGGGCCATACGCTGTTCTTTATGACCTTCTCTATGATAAGAGGTACGGAGCACACGATTGTGGGGTGCACCTTCTTCATCGCCGCAAGAAGGATGGTTGGTGTGGGCGGCTTCTGGAGAGTGTAGCACGTTGCGCCAACGTAGAACGAGTACAGCGTTGAAACGTTCATCTCATATACGTGCGCGGCGGGTAGGATACTGAGGAAGCGGTCCTTCTTGAAAGCAGGCTCTGCCTTGAACGCTGCTGCAAGGTTGGAACAGATGTTTCGGTGGCTCAGCATCACGCCCTTTGCCTTTCCGGTGGTGCCGGAAGTGTAGATTATGGCAGCAAGGTCGTCGGGCTGAGGGTCTTTCACCCAGCCGTTGCACTTGAAGTCCTGGTCGTCCTTCTTGATGAACTCGAAGGTCTCTATGTCAATGACAAGGGTGAGTTTCTTCCTGCATTCCTCGCTCAGTTTTCCCATCATGCGCTGGGAAATGAACAGAACCTTTGACTCGGAGTGGGTGAGGATGTTGGTTACCTCGTTTTCGGAGACATCGGCCAGCATAGGGACAACTATACGGCCGTAGGCGGTTGCGGCAAAGAATGCTACCACCCAGTTGGGCATATTCTGAGAGAGGATGGCCACGCGGTCTCCGTGCTTGATTCCAAAGCGCGTAAGGCGCATCGAGAGTTGGTTCACCTTGCGGCGAAATTCCTCGTAGGTGTACTTCTGGCCACCGTCCACGTACTGGTAGGCGACTCTTTTTGCGTAATTTGTGGTGGCGTAGTCAAAGACCTTGTGCAGGGTAGTGCATGTATTCTCGCGGGAGCGGTACTTACGCCATGCCTTGTACGGGCTCTTGATTTTCTTAGCCATGTTTACTTGGGTTTAGGATTTTTTTTCAGGGACGGCGAACTGGTCCTTGTGATAGCCCTGGATGCCCATTGGACGGTAGTGGTCATATATGCGTTCCATATCGGCCTTGGGGTCATCGGTGAGTTCAAAGGGTTCGCCTACGGATATTTTCTTTCGGCCCCAGTCGTAGTATCCAAGATATACGGTGGCGCCGGTTTCACGTGCAATGAGGTGATATCCGCTCTTCCATCTTTTGACTAGGGAGCGAGAGCCTTCCGGAGCCAGTGCAAGGTGGAACTCCGGGACGTCTTCCATAACTTCTATGAGGCTCTTCACCGTGGTGGCGGGGCTTGAGAGGTCTGTGGGAACGGCACCGCAGGCTTTGAGGATGGGACCAAGAGGCCATACAAAGAAGCTCTTCTTTACCATGATGTGAGCCACTTTGCCAAACTGGGTGTAAAAGAGGTAGCTCACCAGGAAGTCCCATACGGTAGTGTGTGGGACGCCAAGCACAATTGCTTTTTCCTCCTTCATGGGACCGCCTACACTTTCCCAGCCCATTTTCCTGAGCAGCCAGCCGCAGAATGAAGCCCAGCGGGGGCCGACGGTAGTCTTGATTTTAGTTTTCTTAGCCATGGTTTAGATATTTACGTCTTCAAGTTCCTTTTCAGAGCGGAGGTTGTCCATGATGAAGTGCTGGCGTTCATAGGTGTTGATGCCCATATAGAACTCCATGATGTCCTGGATGGACTCTTCATCGGCCAGTTTTACGGTATCAAGGCGCATCTTCTCACCTATGAAATCCGCGAATTCGTTGGAGGAAATCTCTCCAAGGCCCTTGAACCGTGTGATTTCAACGCCGTTTTTGAGCTTCTTTGCGGCGGCATCCCTCTCTTCCGGAGTGTAGCAGTACATGCGTTCCTTCTTGTTGTTCACGCGGAAAAGGGGAGTCTGGAGAATATATACGTGGCCGCGGCGGATAAGGTCCGGATAATACTTCATGATGAAAGTGAGGACCAGCATACGGATGTGCATACCGTCGTCATCGGCATCAGTTGCAACAATAATGTTGTTGTAGCGGAGGTTGTCAAGATCCTCTTCCACGTCAAGGGCGGCTATAAGAAGGTTCAGTTCCTCATTCTCCGCCACTTTCTTGCGGCTTTCCTTGAAGCAGTTGATGGGTTTGCCCCTGAGGGAGAACACGGCCTGGGTGTTGGCGTCACGTACCTTTGTGATGGTTCCGGATGCGGAGTCACCCTCCGTTATGAAAATAGAGGTCTTTTCCCTCAGATCTTCCTTACCCTTTGCCACTTTGTCGCAGTAATGGTATCGGCAGTCACGGAGTTTGCGGTTGTATACGGCCGTTTTCTTTGCCCTTTCGCGGGTTTTCTTCTGGACGCCGGCAATTTCCTCGCGCTCTGCCTGTGAAGCCTTGATCTTGTCCTCGATGGTGGGCACTATCTCCATGTGCATGTGGAGGTAGTCGTTGAGGTTCTTGGCTACAAAGTCATTCACGAAGGTGCGGATGGTGGGGCCGCGGTCTGTGGAAGAGGTGCCGTCCTGCCCTTTAACCTGCTTTTCCCACATATAGGTGCTGCCAAGTTTGGTCTTGGTCTGACCTTCGAAGATGGGTTCCTGGATCTGGATGGAGATGGCGCCTACAATGCCCTGGCGGATATCCTCCGGCTTATAGTCCTTCTTGTAGAAGTCCTTGAAGGTTTTGGCTATGGCTTCACGGTATGCGGCAAGGTGGGTGCCGCCGTCACGGGTGTTCTGGCCGTTGACAAAACTGGAAATGTTTTCTCCGTAACTGTTTCCGTGGGTGAGAACTATCTCTATGTCCTCTCCCTCAAGATGGATAAGAGGGTAGAGGGGAGTCTCGCTCATATTCTCCGTCACAAGGTCAAGGAGGCCGTTTTCGCTCTTGTAGGCTACACCGTTGAGGTTGAGGGTGAGGCCCTTCTTGAGGTAAGAGTAGTTCTTGACCATGGTTTCCACGAATTCCATGTGGAAACTGAAATCTCCGAACATCTCTTCATCCGGGGTGAACTTTATGTACGTGCCGTTCTTCTCATTGGATGGAACAATGGCGCTTTCAAGGAGTTCTCCGCGGCTGAAACGGGCGTAGGAGCACTGCCCGTCGCGGTAAGATGCCACGTAGAACTCTATGGACATGGCGTTCACGGCCTTTGTGCCCACGCCGTTCATGCCGACTGACTTCTTGAAGTTTGTGTCGTCGAACTTACCGCCGGTATTCAGTTTGGAAGTGGCGTCTACCACCTTGTTGAGAGGGATGCCGCGGCCGTAGTCACGGACGCTCACCGTCTTGTCTTCTATGGTGATGTCTATGCGCTTTCCGTAGCCCATGGAGAACTCATCTATGGAGTTGTCCACAATCTCTTTCAGGAGCACGTAGATACCGTCTCCCTGACGGTCACCGTTTCCCAGACGGCCGATATACATTCCGGCACGCCTGCGGATATGCTGGTTCCATTCCAGAGTCTGGATGGAATCATCGTTGTAGGTGGTATTAGTAATCTCTGCCATAATCGTACAAAATTACTAAAATTCAGTGAAAACTCAAAGAGTAGTTACCCGTTGAGATATGTCTCTGAATATTATATTAATGGATTATATCGCAGGCGCCGCAGTCGATGCACTCGTCTGCGTTGATCTGATAAGCGGCATCACCGGCAGTGATTGCACCAACGGGGCAAACCTCTGCGCATGAACCGCAGGAAACACAAAGTTCGGGATTAATTATTCTAGCCATTTCTATATAATTTATATGTGATAATTTTCGTGAGGGCAAAGGTAGGCATTAAATTTGATTTTGAAAACAGTTGTGACTAACTTTGTGGGTATGAAAATGATCTTTATCTCAATAATTGCCTCCCTGGCGCTCTCTATGTGCGGCGGCGGGAGGTCACAGGCAGCGGTTGTTGCGTCCGTTGATTCCTTTGTAGAGCTTGATGCAATAGATATGCCAGATGAACCCAAAGCGGTTGTGGAATGGGACAGGACGGTTTATGATTTTGGAGACGTGAGCGTAAGTGACGGCCCTCTCAAGTGCAGTTTCACACTTACCAATAAGGGAACGGAGGCCATAACCATCTTTGAGGTGGTGTCTTCCTGCGGCTGTACGGGAGTAGATTTTCCCAAGTCAAAGATAGAGCCCGGACAAAGCGCTGTTATATCGGCCACATATAAGAACGAAGACGGCCCCACGGCCTTTGACAAAACCCTTACGGTGTACATTTCCGGCATAAGGCGGCCGGTGATTCTCCGCCTTCGCGGCGTGGTCCATCCCAAGAAACAGTCCCTGAGCCAGCTCTATTCCCCTGAGAGGCTTGGGGATTTGGGTTTTAAGACGCGGCATTTCAAAACCGGAAACCTCAAGCAGGGGCTGTCCGTCAGTGAAACAGCCGCCGTCGCAAATCTTGGGAAGAAGCCCCTGAATGTCACATTTACGGATGTCTCCCAACAGCTTTCGGTAAGTGTGAGCCCCAATCCCATCCCTCCCGGAGAAACATCGAGGATTGCTTTTACAGTCACATCAGATCCGGATCTTTACGGACTCAATCTGTACAGGGCCACCCCTGTCCTTAACGGAGTTCCGGCCTCAGGTTCCATAGAAGTTGCCACCTGGACTCAGGAAAACTTTGCGTTATGGGAAAAGGGAGTCATAGAGAAGGGCTCCATCCCGGCATTTGAGACAAGCACCGTCAGTCTTGGTACTGTGAAGGCAGGTAGAAAATTATCCGCCTCTTTTCCCTTTACAAATAACGGGAAGTCCGTCTTCCATATCTTTAAGGCAGATTCTGATTCCCCGGCGCTTGTTTCTGAAAGCCTTCCTGATATCGGCTCGCAAGGGAAAGGAAGTCTTGTCTTTACACTGGATACTACAGCCCTTCCAGAAGGTGACAACGTAATAATGGTTACTCTCACAACCAATTCGCCTCAAAGGCCCCTTATCAATCTGTTTGTAACCTGCGTGGTTGGCAAGTAAGTGATTGACGCATAATAATTTAATAAAAGTCGGGTGCACCTGCAGGTGCACCCGACGTTGTGTAAGTGACTGACAGAGAGTCAGTTGCGTGGCAGGCCGATTACTCGGCTTCTGCGGTGGCGGCAGGCTTCATAACAACCTCTATGAAGTTGTCCTGGGAAAGCATCTCCTTTGCGAGGGCTTTGATGGAGGCTGCGGAGAGATTGCCCACAGCGGCCTCATAAGCGGCGTCACGGTCTACTCCGTAGGTGAGATACAGCTCTATAGAGTTCAGCCACCAGTTGTTCCTGTGGCGGTTTTCAGGGAGGTTCTTCTGGAGGTTGAGCTTGGCCGCTGCCAGTTCCTCATCTGTGGGACCTTCTTCGGCCAGTTTCCTGAAGCCTTCGATGGAAAGCTCACGGAGGCGGTCGCAGAGGGCGGGTTTGCAGTCGAAGTAAACCTCATAAACTGCAGTCTGCCTGGGACGGCGGGTAAGGTTTCCGGAGGCGCTTGCTCCATAGGTTCCGCCTTCTTCCTCGCGGAGGCTCTCAGTGTAGCGCATATCCATGATGTAGGAGATGGCTTCCATTGCGGCTTCTTTGTCGTAGGAGTAATCTAAATCGGCGCTGTAGACCTGCAGGACGGTACTCTTTGGCGTTTGCATGTCTACTTCAAACACGTTCTCTATCTTTCCCTTTGCAATGTCTTCGCGGGGATCCACCCACTTCAGGGCTTTCTTCCCCTTGGGCAGGGAGCCGATGTATTTCTCTACAAGGGGCTTCACGGCCTCGGTGTTCACGTCACCCACAATCACCAGCCTGGCACCGGCGGCATCGGCAAAGAGCCTCTTCCAGTTTTTCTCTACGGTCTCAAGGCTTGCGCGCCTCAGGGTTTCCTCCGAGAGAATTTCCTTACGGGCGTTCCCGCCGTAGAGGGTCTTCATGAGCTGCTGCTGGAGTTTGTAGTTGGGCTGGTTCTGGAGGTTGGGGAGAATGGCGTTGATCTGGTCTATGCCGTTCTGCCACTCTTCAGGGTCGAAGCGGGGATCCGTGGCGTAGAGGTAGAGAAGCTGCAGGGCTGTCTCAAAGTCCTTTACGGTGCTGTTTCCGTTGATGCCGTTCTCAAGCTGGTCAAAATAAGGGGTGACGCTGAGGTTCTTGCCGGTGAGCATCTTCGAGATGGTGGTTCCTGAGAAGGCCGATACGCCGGAATTGCTCTGGAACAGGCTGAAGATGCTTTGGTCGAATGAAGCTATGTCATCTGTGGAGACAAGGCTGAGGCCGCCGTCCTTGTAGTAATTGAACAGGATCTGGTCCTTGGCAAGGTCTGTGGGATACACATATACTTCCACGCCGTTGCGCAGGGTCCACTTGGTGGAACCATATATGGAAACTGCGGTCTTCTTGACGGGAGAACCCTTGAGCTTTGCGGGATCCAGGAAGGATTCAGGGATATCCTCGCCGGCCGGGGCCGATATCTCCGAAGCGTTTACATCGGCCATAACCTTCAGGAGCTGCTCCGGGTTGGGTGTGGCTATTCCTTCTTTCTCGGGACCGGAGTAAACCACGACAAGGTTATTGTCGGAGAAAATCTGGGCTACGACCTGGCTCACGGCTGCGGCATTGAGCTGGGAGAAGAGCATCTCTACAAGCTGCTTTTCATCGGCGGGCTCAAAGATGGGCTCCTTGTCAAAGAAGTTGTCGAGGATGGGGCGTACGAACTCAGGGTTCTTGCGGGTTTCGGCCTTGTTGGCGCGGGTTTCCATAATGGAGAGGTAATCGGCCTTTACCCTGCCGAACTCTGCGTCGGTGATACCGTAGCGCTGAAGGCGTACAAGTTCTGTGTAGAAGTCCTTGAAACCGCCAAGGATGTTGTCCTCCCTGAGGGTTACGTCTCCCATAACGGCGTCAATGTCCTCGTAGATGAGGCTGGAGATGCCGAAACTGCCGCTGAGGTAGGGTGAGGATGGCTTTGAGGTTATGTCCTGGAAACGCTCCCTCATCACCATTGAGATGACGTTCTTGATAAGGTCATTGACCTGGCCGTAAACCGTGGCGTTGATGGCTTCAGGAGTTGCGGGGCTGTGCCAGATAAGGCTCAGGTCAGAGGTGGTGGACTCGGGATCCGTGATAATTCCTACACGTGGCACTGCGTGGTCCTCTATCTCAACTATTGCGATGGGGGCGGGGTTCTCCTTAGCAGGGATGGCACCAAAGATTTCCTCAATCTTGGCCTTGGTGCGCTCTACGTCAACGTCTCCCACCACCACAACGGCCTGGTTTCCGGGGTGATACCACTTCTCATAGAAACTGTTGAGGGATTCCGGAACAAAGGTCTCAAGATGCTCCTGCGTGCCGATTAGGGTATGAAGGGCGGGCTGGGTGCCTTCTCCGAAGAAATAGGGGAGTGAGCGTTCCATGGTGCGCCACTGGGCGTTGCGGCGTGTGCGGCGTTCCTCGATGATGACTCCGCGCTCGGCGTCAATTTCCGAGGGTTCGTTGAGCACGTAGTGGGAGTAGTCGGCCAGTATCATCAGGCAGCTGTCCACCACGCTCTCACGCTCTACGGGGATGTTGTTGAGCATGTACTGGGTCTCTTCAAAGCCCGTGGAGGCGTTGATGTTGCGGCCGAATTCCGCGCCTATTGAACGGAGGTAATTAAGGATGCTCTTCCCGGGGAAATGCTCTGTGCCGTTGAAGCACATGTGCTCCAGGAAGTGTGCAAGGCCGTCCTGGGAAGGATATTCCTCCTGGATGGCGCCGACGTCAGTTGCAAGGTAGAATTCCGCACGGCCCTTGGGCAGCTCATTGTGGCGGATATAGTAGGTAAGACCATTATCCAGACGGCCGATAGTGACCTCTGCGGAATTGGGAAGCTTGGGCATCTGGGCAATCATAGCCTCCATCTGCTCGCGGGATGGTTCCTGCGCGAGCAGAGTGAAGGCTGCGACTGCCAGAGCAAAAAGACTACTGACTAACCTTTTCATTTGCTCTGAAATATTAATTGATGGTTTTTATTTACCTGCAAGGCGTTTGTAGGTGTTCAGGCGGACCTTTGCGAATTCCTCGGTCTTGGCGAGGAGTTCATCGGCCTGGTCCGGGAACATCTTGTAAAGGGATGCAAACCTTACCTCACCCTTCAGGAAGTCCTGGAACTTGGTCCAGTCGGGTTCCTTGCTGTCAAGGGTGAACGGGTTCTTGTCCGTGCCTTCGAGGGCGGGGTTGTAACGGTAAAGGTGCCAGTAACCGCATTCTACGGCAAGTTTCTCTTCCTTCTGGCTCAGGCCCATACCTGCCTTCAGGCCGTGGTTGATACAAGGGCTGTAGGCAATCAGGAGTGAAGGACCGTTGTAGGCCTCGGCTTCCTTGATGGCGTTGAAGAACTGGACGGGAGATGCACCCATTGCTACCTGGGCCACATAGACGTAGCCGTAGGAGATGGCCATCATACCAAGGTCTTTCTTGCGGATCTTCTTACCGGAAGCGGCAAACTTGGCGATAGCGCCAACAGGGGTTGCCTTGGAGCTCTGGCCGCCGGTGTTGGAGTAAACTTCCGTGTCAAGGACAAGGATGTTCACGTTCTCACCGCTGGCAAGTACGTGGTCCAGGCCGCCGTAACCGATGTCATAAGATGCACCGTCACCGCCGATGATCCACTGGCTGCAGGCCGGGATGAAGTGCTGGTACTCAACAAGTTTCTTGCAGGTGTCGCAGCTGCATTCCTTGGCAAGCGGGACAATCTTGTCTGCTACCTCACGGGTAACAGCGGGATCCTGGGGTGCCTCAAGCCACTGGGCTGCAAGGGCCTTGATCTCCTGGCTGCAGCATTCGCACTCAAGGGCCTGCTTCATGAAGCTTGTGACAGTTTCGCGGGCGCGGTCAGAGCCAAGTTTCATGCCAAGGCCGAATTCGCAGAAGTCCTCAAACAGGGAGTTCTGCCATGCGGGGCCGTGGCCCTGGGCGTTGGTGCAGTAAGGGGAGGCGGGGAAGGAAGCGCCGTAGATGGAGGAACAGCCCGTTGCGTTTGCAATCATCATGTGGTCTCCGAAGAGCTGGGTGATGTTCTTGATGTAAGGGGTTTCACCGCAACCTGCGCAAGCGCCGCTGTACTCGAACAGGGGCTGTGCAAACTGGGCGTTCTTCATGTTGGCCTTTTTGTCCACGTATTCCTTGTAACCGATATGCTTGTTGAGGTAGTCGAAGTTGACCTGCTCTGCGGTGTCGTTGATGTAAGGAACCATCTTGAGGGCTTTCTCCGGCTTTGCAAGACAGACGTCCACGCAGTTGCCGCAGCCGGTGCAGTCGTCCACTGATACTGCAAGGGCGTACTTGTAGTCCTTGAGGTTTGCCTTGCCCTGAGCCATCTTGACTCCGGCGGGAACCTTGGCTGCTTCTTCCTCTGTGAGGAGGAACGGGCGGATTGCAGCGTGAGGGCACACGAATGCGCAGTTGTTGCACTGGATACACTTTTCTGCATCCCATGTGGGAACGTTCACGGCTACTCCGCGCTTCTCATAGGCAGCGGTGCCGTTGGGCATGGTGCCGTCTGCGTAAGGCAGGAAAGCGCTTACGGGGAGGGTGTCGCCGGCCTGGGCGTTCACAATATCTGCAATCTCCTTCACAAATGCGGGGGCCAGACGGTCCTTGCCCGGGTTCTCGAACTTGGCGGAGATGTTTGCCCACTCAGCGGGAACCTTGATCTCTGTGTACTCACCGCCGCGGTCTACTGCAGCGTAGTTCATATTCACAACGTTCTCACCCTTCTTGCCGTAGGACTTCACAATGGCGTCCTTCATGTACTTCACGGCATCCTCTGCGGGGATGATGCCGGTGATGCGGAAGAATGCGCTCTGGAGGATGGTGTTGGTGCGTCCGCCAAGGCCTATTTCAGCGGCAATCTTGGTTGCGTTGATGATATAGACCTTGATGTGCTTGCGGCCGATAGTGGCCTTTACATTGTCCGGTATGTTCTTGATGGTCTCTTCCTCGTCCCAGAGGGAGTTGAGAAGGAGGGTGCCGCCTTCCTTGATGCCTTTGAGGACATCATATTTCTTAAGGTAGGAAGGAACATGGCAGGCCACGAAATCCGGGGTGTTCACAAGGTACGGGGCCTTGATGGGGCTCACGCCGAAGCGGAGGTGGGAGCAGGTGTAGCCGCCGGACTTCTTGGAGTCATAGTCAAAATATGCCTGGCTGTAGAGGTCTGTGTGGGAGCCGATGATCTTGATGGTGTTCTTGTTGGCACCTACGGTACCGTCACTGCCAAGGCCATAGAACTTGCACTCTGTGGTGCCGGGCTTCACGATTGAAACCTCGCTCTTGATGGGAAGGCTCTTGAAGGTTACATCGTCCACGATGCCGATTGTGAAATCTGCCTTGGGCTCCTTGGCGTCAAGGTTGTCATAAACGGCAACAATCTGGGCGGGAGTGGTGTCCTTTGAGGACAGGCCGTAACGGCCGCCGATGATAAGGACGTTGTCCTTGCCCTGGAACAGGGCCCTGACGTCTGTGAAAAGGGGCTCTCCAACTGCGCCGGGCTCCTTGGTGCGGTCAAGCACTGCGATGCGGCGGACGCTTTTGGGGAGGACTGAGAAGAAGTACTTCTCACTGAAGGGCCTGTAGAGGTGGCAGGTGATGAGACCGTATTTGCGGCCGCGGCCTGCGAGGTAATCTATGGTTTCCTTGATGGTTTCTGTTACGGAACCCATTGCAACGATGATGTTCTCAGCGGTGGGGTCACCGTAATACTCGAAGGGACGGTAGCTGCGGCCGGTGAGTTCAGTGATCTCGCCCATGTAGCGGGCCACGATGTCCGGAACAGCATCATAGAACTGGTTGCGGGTTTCCACTGCCTGGAAGTATACGTCTCCGTTCTGGGCGGTACCGCGTGTGACGGGAGCATCAGGGTTGAGTGCGCGCTCACGGAAACGGCGGAGAGCTTTTTCGGATACCATGTCACGGAGGGCATCCTCATCCAGGGCTTCTATCTTCTGGATTTCATGGGATGTACGGAAACCGTCAAAGAAGTGGAGGAAGGGGAGAGATGACTTGATGGATGCAAGGTGTGCAACAGCTGCAAGGTCCTGTGCTTCCTGCACGGAACCGGATGCCAGCATGCAGAAGCCGGTCTGGCGGCAGGCCATTACGTCCTGGTGGTCTCCGAAGATGGAGAGGGCGTGGCTTGCAAGGGCGCGGGCGCTCACGTGGAAAACTGTGGGCAGCATTTCACCGGCAATCTTGTACATATTGGGAATCATCAGCAGAAGACCCTGTGATGCGGTGAAGGTGGAGGTGAGGGCGCCGGCCTGGAGTGAACCGTGAACTGCGCCTGCGGCACCGGCCTCTGACTGCATCTCCGTTACTTTCACTGTTTCGCCCCACAGGTTTTTCTTTCCGTGGGCGGCCCACTCATCAATGTTCTCTGCCATAGTTGAGGAAGGCGTGATAGGGTAGATGGCTGCGTGCTCGCTGAATAGGTAAGCGATGTTACTGGCGGCATAGTTACCATCACAGGTGATGAATTTCTTTTCTTTTGCCATAATAGTAAATGTGGTTAATATTTATATTGCTATTGTATTCCTTCAATAATGAGTTCAGGGTTTCCTGAAATCCGGCTTACAAGGCCCTGCAGGACTGTTCCGGGGCCAATCTCCACAAAGCGGGAGGCGCCGTCTGCAATCATGTTCCGGACAGTTCCGGTCCAGCGTACGGGGCTGGTGAGCTGCTTCAGGGCATTGGCCTTGATTGTTTCAGGGTCAAGGGTGGGAGCGGCGGTGACGTTTTGGTAGACGGGGCAGCGGGGAGCCTTGAAAGGAGTGGCCTCGATGGCCTTTGCCAACTCAATGCGTGCGGGCTCCATGAGAGGGGAGTGGAAGGCTCCGCTCACGGGAAGTACAAGGGCACGCTTTGCGCCCGCTTCCTTGAGTTGAACGCATGCTTTCTCCACGGCAGATATTTCTCCGGAGATGACAACCTGTCCTGGGGAGTTATAGTTTGCGGGAACTACGCCGGGGATATCGGCACAGATTCTCTCGATGGTTTCATCGTCCAGTTTTATGACTGCGGCCATGGTGCCTGGGATATTCTCGCAGCATTTCTGCATTGCGGCTGCGCGGGCGGCAACAAGCCTGAGACCGTCCTCAAAGCTGAGGGCTCCGGCGGCGACAAGTGCACTGAATTCCCCAAGTGAGTGTCCTGCCACCATATCCGGCTGCTGTGTCTGGTCCATTGCAAGGATGGTGGAATGGATGAAGATTGCGGGCTGGGTTACTTTTGTGGCCTTGAGGTCATCGGCCTCCCCCTCAAACATTATGTCCGTAATACGGAAGCCAAGTATGTCATTGGCCATTTCAAACAGCTCCTTGTGGGAGGGGTAAAGATCTTTGGCCATTCCCGGAAATTGGGATCCCTGGCCGGGGAATATATATGCTGTCTTCATCAAATACGTATAAGCATACAAAGTTAACAATTATTTTCGGCTTTTGAAAACATTTGTTCCGGTACAAAAACAGATGACAGCCGGAGCTGTCATCTGCGATGTACCTCTGCTCGGAATCGAACCGGGACCAACGGAACCGGAATCCGTTATTCTATCCTTTAAACTACAGAGGCAATGGGATTGCAAAGATAGAAAAATTTTTTGGAAGCCGGGGCCGATTTTGATATATTTGCAGATACTAACCACAAAACACGCTGGATATGAACCTGTTTACCCCTGAAATCAAACTGGAGAAACAACTCCAGGCACAGATTTACAATGCCCTTGAAGGAGACGTAGTGAACTTTATCCTCTCACACGCCGGGGATACCCCTGATGACATATACCACAGAAGTGAGATGGAGGGCCAGAGCATGAAGGTGGACAAGGACGTTATGGGAGATTTCTACAAGCTCTGCATGGATGTAAAAGCACGTCTCGGGTTCAAGGATCCCGTAGACTTCTATATCACCGGCAGCCAGCAGGTAAACGCCTGGTCCCTGGCAGCAAAGACAGAAGGCAACGCCCACATAGTGAACGTATACTCAGGTCTTTACAATCTTATGAATGAGGATGAACTCCGCTTCATCGTGGGACATGAACTGGGGCACCTTATAAATCATGACACCTCCCTGAGGCGTCTCATCGGTTTCATCTATCCTCAGGGAACCCAGATTCCCGTTGCCCTGCAGTATAAGATTAACCTTCACGACCAACTTGCGGAACTTGTGGCCGACCGCTACGGATATCTGGCCTGCGGCAAGCTGGAGGCCTGCGTAACGGGCTTTTTCAAGTTGTCTTCCGGAATTGACCTCACAAAACTGGGAGTAAGCATTGAGGACCTCCTTGAAAAGAACGACAAATCACTTGATTTCTTCCTCAACGGCGGAGGCCTCAGTTTTGAGGACCATCCCGTGCATCCAATCCGCACCCAGGCCATAAAACTCTTTGCAAGGGCTGGCTCCAGCAAAGAACTTGAGGAGGGAATGAACCAGCTTATCCAGGTGCTCCTCAAGAGCGGCAGCAACCCCATGGACCCTCCGATGTCCGTTTTCATCGCCACCGCCGGCATCATTGCGGCAAGCATAGACGGGCAGGTGTCCAAGGAGGAATATGAACATATCGTACGTACTCTGGCCTCGTCCCACCTGTTTCCCTCACAGTTTGTGGAAAACATAGCCCACGAGGACGTGGACAAGCTTTTCCAGGATGCCGTGAATGCCCTCATAGAGGCCGATTCCTCCATC
>CACXNH010000052.1:14790-16305 GCA_902768955.1 uncultured Bacteroidia bacterium
ACGATATCGGCCAGAAACTGGGTCTTGATCCAAAGGAAATCTCCCGTATTTTTGCAGGTATGGTGCAGCGCTACTTCAGTCCCAGCCTCTCTGCGCTGGCATAAAAACATGGATGAATGAGTGGCGGCATCGGTTTTTTTGTGTATATTTGCGTTATTGTTTGCATTAAAACTAAACCATGTACTAACCAACTATTATGAAAAAAATTCTTTTAACTGCACTTTTGTTAGCTCTTGGCCTGTCCGCAGTTGCACAGGAAGAAGAGAAGGAAATGAAGAAAGGCTGGAGCTTCGGCGTGCTGCCCACTGCCACGTATTCCGTAGATAACGGTTTCCAGGCAGGACTTTTTGGAGACGTGTATTATTATGGTGACGGTTCCACGTATCCGGATCCGCTCCACAAGATCAGCTGGGAGGCCTCCTACTTCACGCACAGCCACCGGATGCGCCTGTACCTGGCCTATGACTCCAAGTATCTGATCCCCAACATGCGGGTCAACGCCTCCGTGACCTATATGAACGATCCTCTGTACAGCTTCTGGGGCTTCAACGGCCCCGCCGCCGTGCAGGATTACGACCTGTGGTCCAACCGGAACACCGGTCCGGGACACCATCTCAACTACTACGGCATGAGCCGTGACATGCTGCGCATCCTCGCCAATTTCCAGGGCCGCATCACCGACAACCTGAACTGGGCCGCCGGCATGAATTTCTGGCGCTGGAAGCTGGGTGACATGAAGGACAACGGCGTCAAGGGCGCCGGAGACACCAAGGAGTACTACAAGACCGACTTGACGCTCTACGACACGTATATTGCCCTGGGCGCCATCACGGCGGCCGAGAAGAACGGCGGCAACGCCCTCGAGCTGAATGCCGGCCTGGTGTTCGACACCCGTGACATCGAGGCGGCGCCGAACCGCGGCATCTGGGCGGAAGCCTACCTGAACGGCAACGTCCTGGATCACCGCTACCTGAAGGCCTGCGCCTACTTCCGTCACTACATCGACATTCCCATCCACATTCCCGCCGGAGACCCGGTGTTCGCCTACCGCCTGGCCTGGCAGCAGACCATCGCCGGCGAGACGCCGTTCTACATGATCCAGAACATTCCGCTGCTGGTCCAGCGCAACATGATTTCCGAGGGCTTCGGCTCCAGCGGCACCATCCGCGGCCTGCGCGAGAACCGCATCCTCACCGAAGGTTTCGCCTGGGCGAACACGGAACTGCGCGTGAAGCTCGTGAACTTCAAGCTGTTCAACCAGTACTTCTACATTGCCGTGAATCCGTTCTTCGACGCCGGTGTCATCACCAAGCCCTATCGGACGAAATTCCTGGAGGGTCTCATCTACGACGAAGATCTGAAGGACTTCGATTTCTCCGCCTATCGCAAGTATCTGGAAGGCGATCCCAAGAAAGCCGCGACGCTCGAGCGCTTCAACAAGGTCCATGGCCCCGGCTATGACGGCAAGATCTACGACGCCGCCCGCGTGAAGGACGTCGTGTACAGCGGCGGTAT
>CACXNH010000053.1:0-4437 GCA_902768955.1 uncultured Bacteroidia bacterium
ACATGTTACGCTTTGGGCTTTTGTGTCAGATGGAGGAATCGTTTAATCTGGTATGGCCGAGCACCAGTCAAAGCCTGTAATTTTTCGGCTATTTCCCACTTTTTGCTTTCTGAGGCCAGGATTATGCTCCTTGGATCATCAGAGAAGCTGGACCGTTTTGTTATCTCAAGCATTTTAACGTAATTCTGATGTGATTCCGGATCATTTCTTTCTTTTATGTCATATTCACTGCCGGTGTTGGAATTAATGGCATATATCATTTCGTCATAGCTTTTATAGTACCCTAACAAAGTGGTTTTGTCTATCGGCAAGTAGGTGCTCATAATATAATCAAACAGTTGAGCCCTTTCCTCAACGTTTAGTCCAAAAAACAATCTCCTGATAACCGGATATTCCAGGTAGCAGTTCCGTTTGTGGTACCGTCTTACTATTTCCAGAGATTGAAGGAGCTTCCGTGATGCTTTTGCTTTGACAATAGGCCTTGAAAAGGGGTGGTCTGAGCCGATATAAGCAAGACAATTCCAAGGGTCATCTTCGGCACGCGTATACAGCTCTTTCTCAACGGAATTATTGCCGATGTAGGCTATGCACGTGCGTACTTTTTTATCTCCTTTCTTCACAGCATTACCAAAGGCCTTTTCAAAAAGAGGCCCTTTTCGGCCGGAGTCAGAGTTAAAAGCCATGGTATACCTGGATAAAGTTGTGCCGATAAACCTGGACATCGAGTCCAAGTCTGGGGCTTTTAGAAGCGAATGGGCGTGATCAAACATTAAAGCCAAAGCCAACACTGTAATCTTATAGTGATTAGCAAGCACAGAAAATAAAGTGTAATATACAAGCCGGTCTTCCATTGTGTAGAAGATTAGGACTTGGTCAATGGAGCGGTGGTAGATGTGTTGGAATTCATCCTCAATGAAAATGCGTTTGTGTCCTCTCATAGTGAATACGATTTGGACTGCAATTATTATAATAAAAAAGCGTAATTCCGATGGGGTGTTGATAACTTGTGTTGTTTCACGAGAATATTTTTACGTTTCAATGGATTTACAACAATCAAGTCGTCTTGGCGGGCAGACGTCAGGAGTTTAAAAACGGATGTATTGTGCTGTGTGTGAGAGAGTTAACGGTATAGCGGTGCACCGTACGGTGCACCGCTATACCGTTAACACGCTGATTATCAGGAGCTTGCCGTGAATGCTATTCCAGCCCTCTGGCACGGGAGAGCGCTGCGGGGTCAGGATCTGCGCCGCGGAAGCTGCGGTACAGGGTCATGGGCTCTTCAGAGCCACCTTTCTCAAGGAAGGTCTGGCGGAAGGACTTGGCTGTCTCAGGGTTGAAGATGCCGTCCTCCACAAACTTCTCCCAGGCGTCATCGGCCAGAACCTCGCTCCAGAGATAGCTGTAGTAGCCGGCGCTGTAGCCGCTGTTGAAGATGTGGTTGAAGTAGGTGGTGCGGTAGCGGGGGATGATCTCATCCACAAGTCCCATCTCACGGCAGGCCTTCTCTTCAAATGCACGGATGTCTTCCGGGCCTTCAAAAGCTGCCAGTTCAGAGGCCGTCAACTCATGCCACTTCATGTCAAGGATGGACGCTGCGCAGAGTTCTCCGCAGGTGAAGCCCTGGTTGAACTTGAGGGCGCTGCGGACCTTGGTCACAAGCTCTGCTGGGATGGGCTCTCCCGTGCGGTAATCCTTGGCATAGACGGCAAGGATCTCAGGTACAAAGGCAAAGTTCTCGTTGAACTGGGAGAAGGTTTCCACAAAGTCACGCGCCACGGAGGTACCGGAAACCGTCTTGTAGTTGCACTGTGAAAGGAAGCCGTGAAGGGCATGGCCAAACTCGTGGAATGCGGTCTGGACGTTGTCGATGGAAAGCAGTGACGGAGATTCCTCGGAGGGAGCCGGGAAGTTGCACACGTTGACAATCACGGGCCTTACGCCGGTCTCCTGCTCACGGAAATTGTTCATCCAGGCACCTCCGCGCTTGGTGGGACGCACGTAGTAGTCTTTGTAGAAAATTCCAATGAGGCTGCCGTCTGCATCAGTGAGTTTATAGGCCGATGCCGCAGGGTTGTAAACCTCAACCTCCGGGGCGGGCTCTATGTTGATGCCATATATCATGTTGGCAGCGGTGAAAACGCCCTTGAGGACGCTGTCGGCCTGGAAATACGGCTTAGTCTGGGATTCGTCCAGGGCATACTTCAGGGCGCGGAGTTTCTCGGCGTAGTAGCTGTAATCCCAGGCCTCAATCTTATGGCCGGCAATCTTTTCCATCTCCTTCATATCGGCCTTTGCCTTGAGCATGGAGGCGTCCATGATGGGCTGGAGGAAATTGTCCACGGTCTCAGGGGAGCCGGCCATTTTGTCCGACAGCTGGAACTCTGCGAAGTTCTTGTGGCCAAGGAGCTCGGCCATTTCGGCCCTGAGTTTCAGGATTTCAAGGACTATCGCGTTGTTGTCGTTGGCATCGGCATGGTTGCCGCGGGAGCGGTAGGCGTCAAATACGGCCTTGCGTTTTTCGCGGTCCGGGCAGGAGCTCATGAAATCGTAGTAGTCACTGACGGTGATGCCTGTGGCCTCCTTGAAGGCATTGTTCTCTGCAAGGAGATTCTGGCCGAATTTCTGGCTCAGGGTGGCAAGGCGGGTCTTGATATCGGCAAAACGGGTCTTGGCGTCTCCCTCAAGCCCTACGCCGTTGCGCAGGAAACTCATATAGACCTTCTTCACCACCATCTGCTGCTCGCGGGTGAGGCCTTCGTGATTGTCATAGACAGCCTTGACGCGGGCAAACAGGTCCGGATTCATGTAAATCTCGTTGGAGGCAGCAGTGAGTTCCGGAAGGATTTCCTCCTCGATGGCCTGCATCTCAGGGGTGGAATCGCTTTCCGAGAGGTTGAAGAAAACACCGCTCACTTTGTCAAGGATGGGGCTGGCGTTCTCCATGGCCAGGATGGTATTTTCAAATGTGGGAGCTTCCTTGCTGGCGATGATAGCTTGAATGGCAGCCTTCTCCTCCTTGATGCCGGCCCTGAGGGCGGGGAGGTAATCGGCCTCTTTAATCTGTGAGAAGGGAGCGGTTCCGTAAGGGGTGTTCCAGTCCTGGAAGAAGATGTTCTTTTGATTGCAGGCGGTCATACTGAGTAATGCCAATGCGGCAATTAATACATGTTTCATAATATAAGTGATTGAGAATATGCGAGTTAATAGTAAAGGGGTGCACTTCACGGTGCACCGCTATCCCCCTATGTGGCTGGTAATCAGTTTCATACCGTCGTCAGGAATAAAGCACAGGTCATCGGCCGATGCAGGGATGAGGACGGTCTGGCCCCGGCGGATCTCAAGGGACTCTCCGTCCACCTCAAGGGTGCCGCTGCCGGAGACGCACATCACAACCATGAAGGAATCTATCTCTGAGAGGTCCTTGGCGTAGGGGAGTGTGAGGTCATAGAGGTTTGTGGTGAAGTACTTGCAACTGACAAGTTCAACTTCTTCATCCTGAAGGGGTTCATAGAGTGTGCGGTAGGTTTCTTCCACCTTGAAGTTGATAGCCTGCTTTGCAAGTTCCGTGTGTAGCTGGCGGGGTTTGCCGTCAAGTCCAAGGCGGCCGTAGTCCCAGATGCGGTAGGTGAGGTCCGACGTCTGCTGGATCTCGGCCAGGAAGCAGCCGCCACAGATGGCGTGGATGCGGCCGGCAGGGAGGAAGAACACATCCCCGGGATGGACCTGGTGGCAGGCGAGGGCATCCGTGATGGTACCATCGGCCACCATTTTCTCATATTCCGCGGGCGTGAGCGCACGCGAGAGACCGGAGTAGAGCTTGGCGCCGGGTTCCGCGTCAATCACGTACCACATCTCCGTTTTTCCGCGGAAGCCTTCTCCGTGGCAACGGACGGCCATTTCGTCGTCGGGGTGCACCTGGATGCTGAGGTCCGTGAGGGCATCTATGAACTTCACAAGGAGGGGGAATTCATCACCGGTTGCGGCATAGACGTGCTTTCCAACAAGCTCTTCCTTGAATTCCTTTACCAGTTCTGTTACGGTTTTGCCGGCATAGGGGCCGGAGGCTACAACGGTGGGGTGTTCAGGGACTCCGCTTATCTCCCAACTCTCGCCGATATGGGGAATGTCTGTGGTAATACCTTTATAGGGGGCTATCTTTTCTCCGCCCCATACCATGGTCCTGAGGAAAGGTTCAAATACAAGTGGCTGCATATATGATTTTCTTAAAGTACAAAGTTAAGCATTTCTTTGTAACTTTGCGAATATGAAAAAAGTTGCACTTGCACTTGCCAGCGGCGGCCCCCGCGGCTTTGCCTATATCGGCGCTATAGAAGAACTTCAAAGGAGGGGTTACACCATCACTTCCGTTGCCGGAGCATCGGCCGGAGCCCTTGTGGGCGGCATTTTTGCCGCCGGCGGTCTCACTCAGTTCAAAGA
>CACXNH010000053.1:4459-14650 GCA_902768955.1 uncultured Bacteroidia bacterium
GCGGCCTTGACCCCGTGAAAGTGATGTCCCTTGTGGACGTAAACATAAGCCTCACATCCTTTGTAAAGGGCCGCAGAGTCATGGATGCCATCAAGGAGCGTGTCCCCGAGGTTAACATCGAGGACATGAAAATCCCCTTCACTGCCGTTGCCACAGACCTTTATACCGGAGAGGAAGTCATCTTCCGCAGCGGCCCCCTCTTCGAGGCCATCCGCGCCTCCATCTCCATCCCTTCAATGTTTGAACCCGTCAAATGGCAGGGCCGCACGCTCATAGACGGCGGCATTGCCAACACCTTCCCACTCAACAGGGTACAACGCACGGAAGGGGACATCCTTGTGGGATTCAACGTCAATGAGATAGACGCGCAGGAGATAAATGCGTTCCTTGCCAGCCGCCAGGCGCTTGTGGACAGCGAGGCCGATGCCCGTGCCGAAGCCCGCTCCCTCCTCAAGGAGTCTTTCGGGGCCGACAAAGACACCGTCATCACCAACGTCAGGAAGGGACGCAGGCTTGTCAGGGAGGCCATTGGTGCAAGGATGGAAGAGCGGAAAATAGTCTCGGACGGCCGTGAGGGCTGGATTCCCGTCGGGGCCGATGACAACTTCGGCACCATCCTCCAGCGCAGTTTCGGCCTTATGAACAGCACCATTGCCCGGATGGGCATAGCGCTCACCCCTCCGGACGTCCTTGCAAGCCTTCCCTACGACTCTTACCATGGGGTATACGGCTACTCGCACGCGCCAGAGATAATAGAGAAGGGAAGGGAGCTCATGGCAGCCGCCCTGGATAAATACGAGAATACGTTCTGATTTGGTTTTTTGCCAAATTATTGCTACCTTTGCGGTCCCTCTAACTGTGGGGGGATCGCAACTTTTATGTTAAACCATTAATAATCAAGACAGTGGACACACTTAGCTACAAGACAGTTTCCCTGAACAAGGCAACTGTGAACAAAGAGTGGCTCGTCATTGATGCAACTGATCTCGTGCTTGGTCGCCTCGCTTCCCGCGTGGCCCTGGTGCTCCGCGGCAAGAACAAGCCCGGCTTCACCCCGCACGTGGACTGTGGTGACAACGTCATCATCGTAAATGCAGATAAGATCCGTCTTACCGGCAAGAAGATGACAGACCGCGTTTACACCCGCTACACCGGTTATCCGGGCGGCCAGCGCTTCACCACTCCCCGTGAGATCCTTTCATCAAGGCCCGAGGAACTCATCCGCATGTCTGTGCGTGGTATGCTTCCCAAGACCCGTCTCGGGGACAAGCTCATCAATAACCTGTACATTTACGCAGGTCCTGAGCACAAGCAGCAGGCACAGAACCCCAAAACCATTAAGTTTAACGAAATTTAAACAGAGCACATGGAACAGAAACACGCCCTTGGAAGACGTAAATCAGCTGTCGCTCGTGTTTATGTAGTACCCGGAACAGGCAAGTTCATGATCAATGACCGCCCCATGGAGGAGTACTTCAAGGAGGGAACCCTCCAGTACATCGCCAACCAGGCTCTCGAGGTCACAGGTACTGCAGGTCAGTTTGACGTCAAGGTAACCCTCGTTGGTGGTGGTACCAAAGGTCAGGCAGAGGCCGTACGTCTCGGAATCGCCCGCGCACTGTGCGAGGTAGACAAAGAGGCATACCGCGCTACTCTCAAGGCCGCAGGATTCCTCACCCGCGACGCTCGCGAAGTTGAGCGTAAGAAGCCCGGTCAGCCTGGCGCACGTCGTCGCTTCCAGTTCAGCAAGCGTTAATTGCTGGCCTTCACAATTTACGTCAGCACGGCTGCGGTATTCATCAAATCCTGAGACCCAGGTGAGGATGAGAATCTTCCCCGGCTACAAAAAGGATTGCCGCACCGCGAAAAAATCCCGGAGACCAGTCAAGGACTGCTACTTACGGGGATTGATGAAAGAGTTATTATTTAGACAATCAGAAAAACCATGTCAAGAACCAATTTTCAGGAATTGCTCGATGCAGGCGCACACTTCGGCCACCTTGCCCGCAAGTGGAACCCTAAGATGGCTCCGTATATCTTCGACCAGAAGAACGGCATCCACATCATAGACCTGCACAAGAGCGTCGTCAAGATTGACGAGGCAGCAGAGGTCCTTAAGGAAATGGCCCGCAGCGGCCGCAAGGTCCTCTTCGTAGCCACCAAGAAACAGGCAAAGGACGTTGTAGCCACAAAGGCTGCAGAGGTCAATATGCCTTCAGTGACGGAGCGCTGGCCCGGTGGAATGCTCACAAACTTCCCCACCATCCGCAAGGCCGTCAAGAAAATGAACACCATCGACAAAATGAAGGAAGATGGCACCTTCGAGAAACTCGCAAAGCGTGAGCGTCTCCAGGTGGAACGTCAGCGTGCAAAGCTGGAGAAGAACCTCGGTTCCATCCGCGACATGTCACGCCTTCCCAGCGCCCTGTTCGTGGTAGACGTCCAGAAGGAAGCAAACGCCGTCAAGGAAGCTGTCCGTCTGAACATCCCGGTAATCGCTATGGTTGACACATGTTGCGACCCTACCCCCATCGATTACGTGATTCCGGCCAACGACGATGCCACAAAGTCCATCGAACTCATCATGGACGTGATGTGCAAGGCCATCTCCGAAGGCCTTGAGGAGCGCAAGCTTGAGAAGGAGAAAGAGGCCGATGCAGCTCCCGCTGAGGAAGCCGCCGCAGAGGCCCCTGAGCGCAAGCTTCGTCCCCGCCGCGGTGCAGCCGCAAAGGCAGAGGCCGCTCCCGCAGAGCAGGCCGCTCCCGCCGCCGCAGAAGCACCTGCAGCAGAATAATTATTAACCGTTAAAAGCAAGTAAAAGTTATGGCTATTGCATTAGCAGACATCAAGAAGCTGCGTGACATGACCAGCGCCGGTATGATGGATTGCAAGAAGGCTCTTGAAGAAGCCGCTGGTGACTTCAAGCGTGCCGTTGAAATCCTTCGTGAAAAAGGCAAATCCACCCTCGCAAAGCGTGGTGACAACGAGACCACCCAGGGTGCCGTTCTGAGCCGCGTCAATGGCGGAAAGGCAGTCCTCGTGTGCCTTGGCTGCGAAACTGACTTCGTGGCTGCCACCCCGGATTTCAAGAAGCTCGCAGGTGAGATTGCCGACGCTGCCATCACCGCCTTCCCTGCATCCATTGAGGATCTCAAGGCTGTGAAGCTTGCAAGCGGTTATTCCCTTGAGGAAGACATTACAAACCAGGCCGGTAAAACCGGTGAGAAGCATGTCCTTGCTTTCTACGGCGCCCTTGAGGCTCCGTTCGTGAGCGAGTACGTTCACTTCAATGGCAAGCTTGGCGCCATTGTGGCTTTCAACAAGGTGGTTCCCACTGAGATTGCCCGCGGTATCGCCATGCAGGTGGCTTCCATGAACCCTGTGGCAGTGGACGCAGAGTCCGTACCCGCAGAGGTCATTGAGTCAGAGCGCACCGTTGCCATCCAGAAGACCAAGGACGAGCAAGTTCAGAAGGCAGTTGACAACGCCCTCAAGAAGGCCGGTATCAATCCCGCCCACGTGGACAGCGAGGATCACATAGAGTCCAACACCGCCAAGGGTTGGCTCACCGCAGAGCAGGCACAGCAGGCTCGTGAAATCATTGCCAAGGTAGGCGCAGAGACTCTTGAGTCCCTCTCCAAGAAAGAGCAGATGATCAACGGTATTGTGAACGGCCGTATCCAGAAGTTCCTGAAGGAAAACACCCTCATGGAGCAGGAATACCAGCTCTCAGATGACAAGGCAACCGTAGCCGCCGCCCTCAAGGCCGTGGATGCAGAAGCCAAGGTCCTTAGCTTCAAGCGCTTCTCCCTTTCAGACTAATCTGAAACGGCTCAAAACAAAAACGGCACCTTATTAAGCGGTGTCGTTTTTTTGTCATATAGTTTGAGTAAAACAATTTTTTCTTTAAATTTGTGTTTGACTAACTAAATATAGGATATTTAACCTCATTAATAACCAAAATTTTTCAAAAATGAACAGAGTTTTTAAAGCGCTTGCCATTGCATTCACGGTTGTGGTTGCACTGGTGTCCTGTAAGAAGGAGGACCAGCCCAAGGAGGTTGCCCTTACAGGTATTGAACTCAACGCAACATCCCAGACCCTTCAGGTAGGCCAGGAGTTCCAGCTCACGGTCACCTACAAGCCTGAGAATGCTACCAACAAGCCCGCTGCCACCTGGGCATCCGACACTCCCGCAGTGGCTACCGTGGATGGCGGTAAGGTAGTAGCAGTTGCCGCAGGTACTGCCAAGATCACCGCTACGGTGGGCACATTCAAGGCCGAGTGCGCAGTTACCGTTGCATCGGCAGAGGAAGAGATCCTTCCTGTTGAGGGTAATTCCGAGTGGTCTCTTATCGGTGCACTTCTTGGCGCCAACTGGGACAAGGACTATGTGGCAGCAAAGGATGGTGACATCTATGTTGTCAAGAACGTAAAACTTGCCGCATCAGACCAGTTCAAATTCCGCAAGGACAAGGCTTGGTCAGAGAACCGTGGTGCCACCGGTGATGTGGAGCCCTTCGTAGTGACCACAGGTACCGCTCTTGAAGTTGTTCACAATGGTAAGAACCTCGCCGTTTCCGCAGACGGTATCTACGACATTTATTACAATGCTGCCGTAGAGCAGATGTGCATAGTTGCCAAGGATGGCACTCCCACCTGGGGAGAAAAGCAGCCGGAACCGGACAACTATGACTACACTCCCGGTGCAGATTATCTTGCAGAAGACAACCTCTGGAAGGGTACTGATGAGCAGGGCGCAAACTTCTACATCATCAACAATATCAACGATAAGGGTGTTGAGAGTGCAGAGCCCGAATCACAGGGTGTCTATAAATTCACGCATGAGCAGTCAACATACGCTATGCACTATGACGTGGCTTCCAGCGGTGATTGGCAGCGTCTTATCTTCCTCTATCCCAATGACAATGCTCCCGTAGCCATTCAGGAAGGCTCAATTTACAGCGGAAAGATTTCTTTCTATGCAAACAAGGATATCCCCCGCGTTTTCATGAAGGTTGTCAACTGCCAGACCGATAAGGCCAACAGGGAAGGCGGAAACCGCCTCTTCGAGGTAAATCCCATCCCCGGTGTCAAAGCAGGTGAGCCCACCGTCATTGAGTTCAAGGACATTGAGGCCGGCTTCAACGCAGACAACATCACTATTGTCATGGACTTTGGCGGCGCTCCCGCAGATGTGAATATCTATATCAAGGATATCATCATCAAGAAGACAGGAGAAGCCCAGGTTGTAGATCCGGATCCCATCCCCGGATTTGATTTCACTCCCAGCGCAGAATACCTTGCCGAAACCAACCTCTGGAAGCCGGCACAGGAAACCGCAATCATTTGCAAGAATGACAACCCCGGTCCCGCATCTTCATATAATGATGTAACCGTTGAGCAGTCCACCTTCATGTTTGCACTTCGCGCCGCAACCCCCGGAGACTGGGCAAATGTATGGTTTGTGTATCCTAATGCGGATCACCCCGTGGCCCTGGACCGCGAAAAGCAGTATAAGGTAAAAGCTACCTTCGCTTCCAACCTTGCGAACCCCCGCGTATTCTTCAAGCTTTGCGCAAGTCAGCCCGACAAAGCCAACCATGAAGGTGTCTGCATCTATGAAGAGATCAAGACCCTCCCTGCCGGTGAGCTTGTGACATTTGAGTCAGAGCCCTTCTACGGCAAGCCCAAGTGGGCAGATCAGGACCAGGGTCAGACCATCGACGACATTGCCTTCACCCTTGACTTCGGCGGCAACCAGGCCAACTCCCTCATCTATCTGAAGGATATCATCATTGAGGAAGTCGCTCCCGCAGCTCCCACACCCACAGACTTTGCCGCCCTTGCAGATAACGAAGAACTTACCTTCGAAGGTATTGTCGCTTCTGTTGCAAAGAATGGTGTCATTGTAACTGACGGGGAAACCAATATCTATGTTTTCAAGCCCGCAACCACTCCTGCTATTGGTGACAAGGTTTCCGTAAAGGCCAAAAAGACCACTTACTACAAACTTATTGAAACCAGTCAGGGCGCAGAGGTAACAGTTCTGAGTTCCGCTAACGAAGTACCTTATACCACTCCTGTAGACATCACAGATACATTTGATGCATATCCGGATGACGAGCATACTTCAGATCTCCTTTCCGTAACCGGTGAACTTGTTGTTGACGGCAATTATGTAAACCTCAACGTTGCCGGCGCAACCGCACGTCAGGGTTCGCTCCAGGGCGTTGACATCACTGCTCTTGACGGCAAGAAGATCAAACTCCTTGGCTATTATATCGGCACAAGCGGCAGCGGCGGAAAATTCCTGACCATCTCCGTTGTCAGCGCAGAGGAAAGTCTCTGACACAATAATATCAATCATTTCAAAACAGATTCTTAATCCCAGTACTGAATACCCCCGGAAGTTTTGACTCTTCCGGGGGTTGTTTTTTTAGTATATGTACTTGCTTGGTTTCCGTGAGGGGAGTAGCGTGAAACTGTATGAATAACTTTGGTCACTCCAGAGGGTATAGGCAGGTTCCGGGCGGGCGCCCCAGCTGTCATAACCGCCCAATCCGCTCATGTGGTAGTCTATTGAGACCTCGGTGAAATCACGTACGGGAACATCCGTAATGTGGGTCTGGCTCTTTGTGAGGCCGCCGTCAAGGTCCTCGATGGTCTGCCTCAGGGCATTGAACTCAAACTGGCCCTGGACGGTGACCCCGTCAATGCTGAGCCAGTTCACGTCCGTGTGGTGACCGCATTCCTGGGGCCTTACGTAAGGGTAGTATTCTTTTGAGGCGGCGCTTTTAAAGATGCTCTTGAACGTGCAGGAGGCCCTGTCCCAGTAGTTCTCCACGGGACCGCGGCCAAAGTATGAGAAGGAGTCATCGGCCACCCTGAACCTTACGCCAAGGCGGGGGATTTCAACGCCCTTGAGAGTAGGCTCTGCGGCGGTTTCAACCTCTATCTTAAGTGTGCCGTCGGGGAACACAGTCCATACCTCGGAGGCCCTGACACCCTTGCCCTTGACAAGGATGCGCACGGTGCCATCGGCCTCTTCGGCCTTTACGGCAACGGGTTTCCACGCCTCCTTATATATGGCGGTGCGCCGAGGGGCACGGTTGCCGTAGTCGTTGTCGATGGGTGCGCGCCAGAAATTGGGCTTGATGCCGAAGGACGGGTCCACGACGTCCTTTCCGCCCACCTTCCAGCTCTTTACGCAGCCCCATTCCTTGTTGAAGACAAGTTCTACCCTCTGGCCGCGGACAACAATCTGGGTGTCTCCGTCGGTAAAGCCCACCTGGCTCTTCACCAGCACTTTTTTCGGGGCCGATGTATCCTTGATAAGGATTTCGTCGCAGGTGTCTTCAGTAGTGAAGAAGATGCGGTACTGTCCGGGCTTTTTCATCTTGGGAAGGCGGAGCTTGAATTCCTGATATTCCTGAGGGGCTACATTAAGTTTTACCTTGCCCTTTGCGCACCAGATGCGCTTGCCGTCACGCTCTACCCACCATTTTAACTTTGTGCCGTTTACAGTGGTGAAATAGTAGCGGTTGAAGACCTGGAAAACGCCTTTTTCAATGTCTTTGGCACTCACGGAAAGGTTTTGGTGGATGTGCTTCACCTCATAGAATGCGGGGTGAGGGTCACGGTCCGGGTTCACAATGCCGTTGCAGCAGAAGTTGGCGTCTGACGGGGGATTCTCTCCGTAGTCTCCGCCGTAGGTCCAGCCGCGTTTTTCGTCGTAGAGGCCCTGGTCCACCCAGTCCCAGATGAAACCGCCCTGTAGATGGACGTGGTTGTAGAATTGCTCCCACATCAGGTCCATGGCGCCGTTGGAATTACCCATGGCGTGGGTGTATTCGCAAAGCACAATTGGACGGGCGCTGTAGGTCTCTCCCATCTTTTTCAGCCACTTTGTGTCAGGGTACATGGGGTTGATGAAATCCGTGTTGTGCTCGAATCTGGCCCTTTCATATACCACAGGCCTGTTCTGGCCATCCTTCTCCAGGGATTTCAGGAGCTTGTAGGTTTCATAGAAGTTGACACCGTTGCCGGCCTCGTTGCCAAGGGAAAGGATGGTGACGCAGGGGTAGTTTGCCGTACGCCTGTACATGTTCAGGGTACGGTCAATGTGCTTTGTAAGCCATTCGGGGTTGTTGCCAAGGGTCTTGTCCAGGGAGTAGCCCATGCCGTGGCTTTCAATGTTGCATTCGTCGTACACGTAGAAGCCAAGGGAGTCGCAGAGCTCGTAGAACTCACGGGGCTGGGGATAATGGCAGGTGCGGATGGCGTTTATGTTGGCCTTCCTCATCAGGAGAAGGTCTTCAAGGATATTCTGCTTAGTGGTGTAATGGCCGGTGTAAGGGTTGTGCTCGTGGAGGTTCACGCCCTTGAACTTGACAGGCTTGCCGTTTACAAGGAAGGCGTGGACCATGCGCGTTTTACCGTCATCCCCGACCTGATCGGGGATCTCCTTGATCTCAAGCCTGCGGAATCCCACGTGGAAGCGGGTGTATTCCCCGTTGACCCTGAGAAGGAGGGTGTATAGTTCAGGGGTCTCCGCGCTCCAGAGGCGTACGGAGGGGATGGTGTCTGTTACGGTAGCCATGGAGCCGCTGAACTCGAAGATAGCATCGGCCACGGCTTTTCCGTCCTTGTCAAGCAGCTCGTAGAACACCTCAACGGGTGCTTTGGAGCGCATCTTCAGCTTGAAAATGCCGGTTTTGAGGTCCTCGTCCAGGGTGGAGATGACACTGAAGTCAAAGCCTGTATCGGCCTTTTCGCTGGAGAGATACACGTCCCTTTCAATGCCGCTTATACGCCAGAAATCCTGGTCCTCAAGGTAAGATGCTGCACTGTAGCGGTAAATCTTGAGGCTGAGGTGGTTCTCACCGGGCATGAGGTACTTGGTGATATTATAGCGGTGAAGGTTCTTGGAATCTTCTCCATAGCCCACCTCCTCTCCGTTCACGTACACGTATGTGCCGCTCTTGGTGCCGCAGAGGTTGAGGAATACATCACGGCCGGCCCAGCTTTGAGGAACGGTGAAAGTCCTGTGATATACGCCTGCCGGGAAGGATTCCGGCAGCACGGGGGGCTGGGGATTCTCCGGGCAGAAGTCGTACTGGATATTTGTATAGTAGGCCTCACCGTATCCCTGGACCTCCCAGTTTCCGGGAACCTTTATCTTGTCCCAGCTGGCGGGTTCCATGGTGAGATCATTGTGGTCTTGAAAGTACTTGAAGTCCCACACGCCGTTGAGGTCCATGTAGTTCTCGCTTTCGCGGAAACCCTTCCGGAGGGCGTCCTCGCGGTTTGCATAATAGATTACCTCTGTGCGTTTTGTCTCTGCGTTTTGTGATGTGGCCTGTACGTCCTGCCATAATGGAAGGACCGCCGCGGCTAAAAGAATAAGATTCATAGCGTTCTTTGAGTGGTTAATATCATACAAAGATAGTCATTATTTCTTTACCTCCCAGCAGTGCTCAACTGTCAATGCTTTTTCCGGGTTAGTCTACCTGCTTGAGATGCTCAGTTGTCTGTCCTATCTCCGCGTTTGTTTACTTGCCGGAAATGCTCAGTTGTCAATGCTTTTCAGGGTTAGTCTACTTGCTGGAAATGCTCAATTGTCTGTCCTATCTCCGCGTTTGTTTACTTGCCGGAAATGCTCAGTTGTCGTAGCTTTTCAGGGTTAGTCTACACCTGCTTGAGATGCTCAATTGTAAAAGCTTTTCAGGGTTAGTTAGTTTTCTGAGTTGTTAGTTTTCCTTGGTTTATCACATTTCTCTGTTTGGCGGTTGTTTCCCTCACGCTTGTTTCTGTGCCCTCGCCATGCGTAATGCCGAGGTGGTGGCAGCTAGTTCGCTTGCTATCAATTACTTACTGGAGTCTTTGGGAAAACCGGTTTTCCCAAAGACTCGTGTAATCCTTTGTGTTTCAACAACTTAGCTGCCACTCGTTCCCGCCACTCGTTCCTGCCGCACTCATTTCTGCTACTGCTGGAGGTGTCAGTTCACACCCCTTGCTTAACTCCGTGGCTGCCACACGCTAAGTGTAATGCGGAAGCGGTAGGATATCTTCCCATGCGTAATGCCGAGGTGGTTGTTTCTGTGCCTTCGCTATGCGTAATGCCGAGGTGGTGGCAGCTAGTTCGCTTGCTATCAATTACTTACTGGGTTCTTTGGGAAAACCGGTTTT
>CACXNH010000054.1 GCA_902768955.1 uncultured Bacteroidia bacterium
GAAAAGTAGTTTGTCATTCTGAGCTGAGCGAAGAATCTAGCTGAGCGAAGAATCTAGCTGAGCGAAGAATCTAAATATTAGGAATTATGGCATTAGTAGCGATAGTCGGGAGACCGAACGTGGGAAAAAGTACCCTTTTCAACCGTCTGGTGGGAATGCGCCAGGCCATTGTGGATGAGACGGCGGGCGTAACCCGTGACCGTCATTACGGCAAGTGCGAATGGTGCGGCCGTGAGTTCTCTGTGGTGGATACCGGCGGTTATACCAGTAATTCCGATGACGTCTTTGAAGACGCCATCCGCCGCCAGGTGGCAATAGCCATCGAGGAGGCCGATGCAATCCTTTTCATGTGTGAAGCGGCAACCGGCATCACGGATTACGACTCCGAGATTGCCGATATCCTCCGCCGCTCCAAAAAGCCCGTGATTCTCTGCGTGAACAAGGTGGACACCGGGGACAAGATGTATGACGCCTTCGACTTCTATGGCCTGGGGCTTGGGGAAGTGTGGAGCATATCGGCCGCAAACGGCTCCGGCACGGGTGATTTACTGGATGAGGTCCTTCGCGTCCTTCCTGAAGATGACGCAGAGGCCGATGACCACGCAGACATCCCCCACATTGCCATTGTGGGCCGCCCCAACGTCGGGAAATCATCCCTCACAAATGCCCTGCTTGGAGAGGAACGCAATATAGTTACTCCCGTTGCCGGCACAACGCGTGATTCCATCTCTACCTATTACAATAAGTTCGGCCACGAATTTATGATTGTGGACACTGCCGGCATGCGAAAAAGAGGAAAGGTAACGGAAGACCTTGAGTTCTACTCCGTCATGAGGGCAATGCGTACCATTGAACACAGTGATGTCTGTATCCTCATGATTGACGCCAACCTTGGCATGGAGGCGCAGGATATGAACATCTTCAACGTGATTCAGAAAAACCGCAAGGGCTGCGTCATAGTGGTTAACAAGTGGGACCTTTTTGAGAAGGGCGTGAACACCATGAAGGAGTACACGGAGAATCTCAAAGCCCGTCTTGCTCCCTTCAACGACATCCCCATCATCTTCACTTCAGTCCTTAACAAGCAGCGCATCCTGGACGTTCTTGACGCCGCGGCTCACGTGGCCGATAATATGACCCGCAAGATCCCCACATCGGCCCTTAACGATGCTATGCTCCCGGAAATAGAGAACTATCCGCCGCCGGCATGGAAGGGTAAATACATCAAGATCAAGTATGTGACCCAGCTTCCCACCCGCACCCCGCAGTTTGCTTTCTTCTGCAACCTGCCGCAGTGGGTAAAGGACCCCTACAAGCGCTTCCTGGAGAATAAACTCCGCGAGCACTTCGACTTTGAGGGCTGCCCCATCCAGGTTTACACCAGAGCAAAATGATGATATATGTTTGATGCTAAAAAAGTTAAGGACGCCTGCGTCCAGTGGATAAGGGACTGGTTTGAGGAAAATGGCCCCGGATGTAACGCCGTCCTTGGTATTTCCGGAGGTAAGGACAGCAGCGTCTGCGCCGCCCTCTGCGTAGAAGCCCTTGGTAAAGAACGTGTAATAGGAGTTACAATGCCCAACGGCGTCCAGCCGGATATTGCCGATTCCATAAAACTCATCAATCACCTTGGTATAAAGCGTTACGACATAAATATTGGTGCAGCCTTCGACGCCCTGATGGGGGAGGTGGAGGCGAAACTTGGGGAATCGGCCTCAAGCCAGACACGCATCAATATGGCTCCGCGCCTCAGAATGACGGCCGTGTATGCCGTTTCCCAGTCAAATAACGGCCGTGTGGTGAACACCTGCAACCTCTCAGAGGACTGGGTGGGATACAGCACCCGCTGGGGAGATGCCGCAGGAGACTTTTCGCCTCTTGGCGGACTAACCGTTCAGGAGGTGGTTGAAGTGGGGAAAGTGCTTGGACTTCCCATAGACCTTGTGGAGAAAACGCCCTCGGACGGTCTCTGCGGCAAAACCGATGAAGACAATCTGGGCTTCACCTATGCGGTTCTTGACAGGTACATCCGCACCGGCGTGTGCGAGGACCCCGCCACCAAGGCCCTCATAGACCGCAAACACGTAATGAACCTGTTCAAACTCAAGCCAATACCTCATTTTGAGCCCGAATTGTAGGCTGTTTTTGCTAATTGGTTTATTATCAATTAATTACGGGGTTTACTCCAGTCTTTTTATCCGGGAGTAAAACCCGTAAACCTTTAATAGTGAGCATGTTAAGTGAAACGGGTGAAAGTCAATTTTTTTTACTATATTGCAGTGCAAAACCTGACCTGAAATGAAAAAACCTGTTCCACGCTTTGATATGGTGCGTGACCCTATCCGCACCAGATGGTACCTGAAGCCGCTCACTAAGCTCCTGAGCTGGCCGGATATGGTGATTCACAAGCCCATTATCAACCGGCATCCGGGAACGGAGAACCTGAAACCGCCGTACATCCTCCTTTGCAACCACAACGCCTTCATGGACTTCAAGGTTGCAACCCAGATCATCTACCCCAACAAGGCTAATTATGTGGTGGCAATAGACGGGTTTATCGGCCGGGAATGGCTTCTGAGGAGCGTGGGATGTATCTGCACCCGCAAGTTCACCAGTGACACTGTGCTGGTTCGTCAGATACGCAAAGTCCTGGACAACAGGGATATAGCAGTGATTTATCCGGAGGCCCGCTACTCCCTTTGCGGCACCACTGCTGTGCTTCCCGCATCCCTTGGCAAACTGTGCAAACTGATGAAGGTGCCTGTGGCAACCCTCATCTGCCACGGGCATCACGTGAATTCCCCCTTCTGGAATCTTCACGACCGCCGCGTAAAGCCCACGGAGGCCGATTTCTCCCTCATTTTAACCCCGGATGAGCTGGAATCCCTCTCCGTGGATGAAATCAACGACAGGATAGTTGAAGCGTTCCAGTACGACGACTTTGCCTGGCAGAAGCAGCGCGGCATCCGTACGCCCTATGAAAAACGCGCTGAAGGCCTCCAGAAGGTCCTTTACCAGTGCCCTCACTGCGGTACTGAATACAAGATTAGAGCAGGCGGGACGCACCTCTGGTGCGATCACTGCGGCAAGGAGTGGGAGATGACGGAACTTGGGGAACTGCGGGCACTTGAAGGGGAAACAGAGTTCTCCCACATCCCTGACTGGTATGAGTGGGAAAGGTCCAATGTCCGTAAGGAAGTCCGTGAAGGCCGATACTCTACCGGAGAACTCCCCGTCCACGTGTATTCTCTGCCCAACGCCTTGAAATTCATCAAGCTCGGAGATGGCAAGATGGTCCACGACGGAAACGGCTTCCGGGTATGGGGAACTGACTTTGACGGAGATCCCTTTGAGATGGTGCTGCCGGTTCCTTCCCTCTATTCCTGCCACATTGAATACGAATATCTTGGCAAGTGGGGAGACTGCGTAGACCTCAATACCCTCCAGGACACATGGTACACCTACCCCTATGACTGCGATTTTGCCGTTACAAAGATGGCCCTTGCCACAGAGGAACTCTACTACTTCTACCGTGAATCCATAGGAAAGCCCTGCCGTCCGGGGCTGGCGTAATCCCAGGCGCAGAAGAGAAAAATATTGTATCCGTGGGTATTCCGAATGAGGGAATAATTTGTTATCTTTGTAAGAATGGAGCAGAGGGAATTCATTGACCTTCTGGAACTTCAATCCAGAATAAAGGAAGACATCCAAAATGCCTTTCCCGGAAGGTTTTGGGTCAAGGCAGAGATTTCTTCCTGGAGCCCCAGGGCAAACGGTCACTGCTACCTCACTCTCACCCAGTCCAGGGGAGGGAAGCCCATTGCGGAATCCCGCGCCATGATATGGAAGTGGCATTACACCCAGATAGTCCGTTACTTTGAAGAAGCCACGGGCCAGAAACTCCAGGCAGGCATCACCGTCCTTGTGAAAGTGCAGGTGAGTTTCAGCGAACTATACGGCATTTCCCTGTACATTGAAGACATAGACGCCGCATTCACCCTTGGGGAGCAGGCCCTGGAGCGCAAAAAAGCCATAGAGCGCCTCACAAAGGACGGCTACATGGATATGCAGCAGGAACTTGCCGTCCCGGACATCCCTCAAAGGCTTGCCGTAATCACATCCAAAACAGCGGCTGGCTACCAGGACTTCCGCAATCACCTCCTTGACAATCCTGAGGGTTATGCTTTCTCCCTGGACCTCTATGAGGCCACAATGCAGGGAGAACAGGCTCCGGATTCCATAATCGACGCACTTGAGAAAGCCCAGGTGAAAGATTATGACGCCATCCTCATCCTCCGCGGAGGCGGATCGGAAACGGACCTCCTTTGCTTCGATGACTTCAACCTTGCCGTAGCCATAGCCACATGCCCGGTGCCGGTAGTTACTGCCATCGGCCATGACAAGGATGTACATATTGCGGATATGGTGGCTCATCAGAGTGTGAAAACGCCCACTGCCCTGGCCGATCTTTTCCTTGACGCCGTGGCCGCGGCGGAAGATGTTGCCAGTGGCCTTGTACGTCGTATAGCACAGGCCCTCCTGCGCATCGCTTCCGGGGAGGAACTAAGACTGGAGAGCATTGATTCCGCCATCCACCGTGCTGTCAGGGGCCGGGTGGCATCCCTGGAAGTGCAGCTCCAAAGGAGTATCGGCCGCATTACAAAGGGCCTCACCCAGAAGTATTCAGACGTTTCACGCCTCAGGGACACTGCCGTCCATCGCATCCAGTTTGCCGCCCAGGCCCGCATAGGGGCCGAGGTATCCCGTGTGGCCCTCAAGGAAGCCCTCATCACGGGCTCGGATCCACGCAAGATCCTTGGTCTTGGCTATGTCCTTGTCACGGGCAAAGACAACAAGATCCTGAAAACCGTAGACCGTGTTGCAGTAGGGGACAGGATAGGGGTCCGTTTCACCGACGGCTCCCTCACCGCCAAGGTAGATGAAATATACAGTGACAAAATAGATAACACGAAAACCAATATTGCCTGAGATTCCCGGTCGAGCCGGGAATGACGGAGGAAAAGATAAAATGACGGAGGAAAATATATGGACAAGAAATTTGATTACGCCAAGGCAATCGCTGAGCTTGAGGAGATTGCAAGGAAGGTGGAGAATCCGGAGACAAAGCTGGACGACATAGACGCCCTTGTGGCCCGTTCACGGGAACTGCTCAAAGGCTGCCGTGATTACCTCCGTACAGTAAAGGAGAAGATAGATTCGCTGGATAAAGATAACTAACCACATATATGAAAAAGATTTACGAAACAGACCCATGGCTCATGCCCTACAAAGATGCAATTGATGCAAGGCATGAGCACATCTGGCAAACCCTCAGGCACATTGCCGGGGACGGAAAACTCAAGGATGCGGTGAACAACCACATCTACTACGGCCTTCACCGCTGCAATGACGGCAGCTGGGTGTTCCGTGAGTATGCGCCCAACGCCAACAAGATTTTTCTCATCGGAGACTTCAACAACTGGAAGCGCATAGACGCCTATGCCCTGAAACCTCTTGGCGAGGGCAACTGGGAACTCCAGATACCTGAGATGTTTCTCAGACATGGCCAGCTTTACAAGCTCTACATCGAGTGGCCCGGCGGAGGCGGGGAGCGCCTTCCCTCATACGTCACGCGCGTGGTTCAGGATCCTGTGACAAAGGTGTTCAGCGCCCAGGTATGGGACCCTGAAAAACCCTATCAGTGGAAGCACGGCCACGCCGGAAAGCGCCCTCATCCCCTTATCTATGAGTGCCATATCGGCATGGCCACGGAGAAGGAAAAGGTTGGTACCTTTGAGGAATTCAGAAAGGACGTCCTTCCCCGCATAAAGAAGCTTGGCTACGACACCATCCAGATCATGGCTCTTCAGGAGCACCCTTATTACGGCTCTTTCGGCTATCAGGTGTCCAATTTCTTCGCACTTTCCTCCCGGTTCGGCACCCCCGAGGAATTCAAGGCCCTGGTGGACGACGCCCATGGAAAAGGCATAGCCGTCATCATGGACATTGTCCACAGCCACAGCGTCGAGAACACCCTTGAAGGCCTCAGTGAGTTTGACGGAAGGGAAGACCTCTACTTCCACAACGGCCCCGCCGGAAGGCATCCCGCCTGGGGCTCCCGCTGCTTCGATTACGGCAAGGACTGCACCCGCTACTTCCTCCTTTCAAACGTCAAATACTGGATGGAAGAGTATCATATTGACGGTTTCCGCTTTGACGGGGTAACCTCAATGCTGTACTGGGACCACGGCCTTGGCAAGGATTTCGGAAACTACAGCCTGTACTTTGACGGCGGCGTAGACGAAGACGCCGTAATCTACCTCTCCCTTGCCACAATGCTTGTCAAGGAAATGAATCCCAATGGATTTACAATCGCGGAGGACATGTCCGGAATGGCCGGCCTTGCCGCGCCCTTCCAGGCTTTCGGCGTAGGCTTCGACTTCCGTATGAGCATGGGCATCGCAGACCACTGGATCAAGTGGATCAAGGAACGCACCGACGAGCAGTGGTCCATGGGAGAAATCTGGTGGGAACTCACCAACAAGAGGTCCGATGAAAAGACCGTCTCCTATGCAGAATGCCACGACCAGGCCCTTGTGGGGGACAAGACCATCATCTTCCGCCTCATGGACAAGGAAATGTACTTTGCCATGAACAAGGAGTCACAGAATGACCTTATAGACAGGGGAATAGCCCTTCATAAGATGATACGCCTCGTCACAGTCGCAACCGCCGGAGACGCATACCTGAATTTCATGGGCAACGAATTCGGTCATCCCGAATGGATAGACTTCCCGAGGGAAGGGAACGGATGGTCTTTCAAATATGCCCGCAGGCAGTGGTCCCTGGTAGACAACAAGGAGCTCCGGTACGCACCGCTCAATGATTTTGACAGCGCAATGATCCACCTGGTGAAGAAAGAGGGAATCCTGGAATACCGTCCGGAGCTTCTGGTGGCAGATGAAGAGAAGAAAATCTTGATTTTCCGTAGGAAAAACTGTATCTTTGCACTGAATTTCTCGCCTGCCGGTTCTTTTGCCGATTATGGCTTCAGTTGTCCGGAGGGAGAGTATGTGAACGTACTTGACTCCGACGAGCATATCTACAATGGCTATGCCCGTCTCTCAAAGGGTGAAGTGCACGTTGCCATGCCCGGGAAATGTCCCAACGGCAACCAGGCCTACAACCACACTCTCAAAGTGTATCTGCCGGCCCGTACCGCTATGGTTTTGAAGCAAGTATAACGTTATATTTATGGCTTTTCTGAAATTCAACAAGTCGGAACTGGTCAATCTTGAGTATTCCCTGAAAAGGGAAATCATCCTGGCCAACAAAACCGGCGCCTATTGCAACACGTCAATCGTGACCTGCAACACCAGGCGTTACCACGGCCTTCTGGCCGTACCGGTAGAGAAGTTCGGCGGTTACAGGCATCTCCTCCTCAGTTCCCTGGACGAAAGCCTTACCCTCAGGGGCAAGCGCTTCAATCTGGGTATCCACTGCTACGGAGACATCTATGAGCCGCGCGGACACAAGTACATCGTGGATTTCGATGCAGATCCGGTTCCTGCTGTAACCTACAAGATCGGAGAAATCGTTTTCCGCAAGCATATTGTCCTTAACCCTGACGCCAACCAGCTGATGATCCACTATGAGCTGGTGAAGGCTCCCGCCAAGGTTAGGCTTGAACTCAAGCCTTTCCTGGCTTTCCGTAATGTCCATGGCCTCACCGGTGAGAATGACGCTGCCCGCAAGGACTTCAAACCCGTCCAGAACGGCGCGTCGTTCTGCATGTATGAAGACTTCCCTGAGCTTAACATCCAGCTCAGCTCCTCGCAATCGGCCTACAGGCACAATCCCGTATGGTACAAGGGCGTAACTTATTCTGACGAGATGCGCCGCGGCTATGACTGCCGTGAGGATCTCTTCCAGCCCGGCGTATTCGAGATAGACCTGAAGTCGGGAGACTCAATCGTGGTTTCCGTAAGCGCCGGCGACAACGTTAACGCCTCAGGCCTCAAGCGCCGCTTCTCAGCCGTGGTTGAGAAAATCGGCCCCATCACATCCAGCAAGGACCAGCTTGTTAGGGCCGTGGATCACCTTATCCGCGAAGATGGCGGCCGCAAGAGAATCGTTGCCGGTTACAGCTGGCTGTACACAGGTCTTCTGCGTGAAACCCTTGGCTCACTCGCCGGCCTTACCCTCTATGCCCACAATGACACCAGGGAGTTTGAGGAAATCCTTGACAATCTCATCGAGGACAACCAGGAGCGTCTAACACGCCGTACCACCCAGGTGGAGTCTCCTCTGTTTATGGCGGTAGTTCTCCAGCAGTACATTGCCTTCGGAGCTTCCAGGAAAGCCGTTTGGGAAAAGTACGGCCCCGTCATGAAGGCCATCATAGAGAGCTATCTTCCAGGCGTACGCCAGGAGGTTGCAATGCAGCCCAACGGCCTCCTGTGGGCCCAGAAGGACGGCGTGGCCCTCAGCTGGATGAACGCCTACATTGGCGGCCGCGCCGTTACGGAGCGCGCCGGATATCAGGTGGAGACCAATGCAATGTGGTACAACGCCATTGCATTCGCCCTTGAGAATGAGCGCAAGAACGGCAGCTTCTACCGCAAGTGGGCTCCGGTCAAGGAACTCATTGAAAAGAACTACCAGCCCATGTTCTGGAATGCGGATATGGGCATCCTCGCAGACTACGTGGACAACGGCGGCCAGCACCTTGAGGTACGTCCCAACCAGCTGTGGGCCGTTTCCCTTGACCACATCTGCGTCTCCGATGAAGTTGTCTCGGAGGTAATGCGCCTTGTGAACTCAGAACTTGTGACCCGCCGCGGCATCCGCACCCTCAGCCCCCGCGACGTCCGCTACAAGGGCGTTTATGAGGGCAATCAGGTCCAGCGTGACGAAGCCTACATGAACGGGTGTGCATGGCCGTTCCTCCTTGCCCAGTACTGCTACACCAGCTTCAATATGATGGGCAAGAACTTCATCAAGAGAGCGGAATGGCTTACGGAAGGGTTCTACGAAGACCTTTCCAAGCACGGTGTGGGCTGCTTCAGTGAACTCTATGACGGCGATCCGCCCCACGAGCCCCACGGAGCAATCTCATCGGCCATGACCACCGCCGCCCTTCTCAACATCAACTGGCTCATTGAAAAATACAGGGAGGAATAAACTATGAGAGTACTTATGTTTGGATGGGAGTTTCCTCCCCATATCGCAGGCGGTCTTGGAACAGCTTGTGAAGGCATTGTGAAGGGTCTCGCCTATAACGGCGTGGAAACCCTCTTCGTCATGCCGTCGGCCTCCGGAGATGAAGACCAGAGCGCCACAACCATCATCAACGCCTCTGACGTTCCCGTAGACACCGTAACGGAAACCGTGGACCAGTTCCTTGACAAGGTCAAGTACATCCACATCGGCTCCAACATGGTTCCCTACGCAGATCCTGAGGAATTCGGCCGTCTTGTAGAGGAAGAGAAGCGCCGTCAGGTGAAGGACTTCTCCATAAGCTATGGCCAGAAATTCAAGTTCTCCGGCAAATACGGCGCAAACCTTATGGAAGAGGTTGCACGTTACGCCATGGTGGGCGGCACAATCGCCATGCAGAAAAAGGATGAATTTGACGTCATCCACGCCCATGACTGGCTGTGCTACTACGCCGGTATCGCCGCCAAGGAACTCACCGGAAAACCCCTCGTGATCCACGTCCACGCAACGTCCTTCGACCGCGGCAGCGTGGACAACATAGACACCAGGGTCTTTGCCATAGAGCAAAGGGGTATGCAGGTGGCCGATAAAGTTGTGACCGTGAGCGACCTCACCCGCAACATCGTGATCACCCGCTACGGAATTGATCCCGCAAAGGTTGTCACAGTCCATAACGCAGTAGACTTCAGCGGCAGGGAGAACCTTGAGGTGGAGCGCGGCGTCAAGGAACCCGTTGTAACCTTCCTTGGCCGTATCACCTACCAGAAGGGCCCGGAATACTTCATCGAGGCCGCGGCAAAGGTCCTGAAGCGCACCAAGAACGTACGCTTCGTGATGGCCGGCAGCGGTGACATGATGAACCGCGCCATCCGTCACGCCGCCCGCCTTGGCATCAGTGACCGTTTCCACTTCACGGGCTTCCTCAGGGGCGCAGACGTCCAGAAGATGTTTGCCCTCTCAGACGTATAC
>CACXNH010000055.1 GCA_902768955.1 uncultured Bacteroidia bacterium
CAAAAAGATAGCAGGTCCCAACGCAAAAGTGCTGGACTATGGAGATAACTTTATCTATCCCGGCTTCCTGGAATCCCACTGCCACCCGTATTTTGCCGGTGACCGCCTTGTGGGACAGGCCCACCTGGCCGAAGTAGGATTGGCCGATTACGCCAAATACCGTGAGATTATCAAGGACTTCATCGCACAGAATCCCAACCGCTCCTATTACGTGGCTTCGGGATGGAATGAAACGGAGGAATATGTGAGTAAAGCGTTTCTGGACGAAATCTGCTCCGACAAAATCCTTATCATGCAAACCGGCGGCGGACACTCCATGCTGCTTAATTCAAAGGCTCTGGAATGGGCCGGCATCGATGCAGAATATGCAAAGAAAGTGGGCTACGCGCAGGTTCACGTGGACGCAAACGGCCAGCCGGACGGCTATATCTGCGAAACTCCGGTACTGCAGGTGATAAACAATCTTCCCAAGAATATGGAGGATGCGAAGAAATACCTCCTTGCCTGGCAGGATTTTGCCCTGAGCAGCGGCTTCACCGGCGTGGCAGACGCAGGTATGGAACTTTTCTACCCTGAATGCGCCCAGGCATTCCACGAACTTGAGGAAGAAGGCAAACTGAAGCTACGTACCTATGCTTATGCATTGTCTCCCGACAATGTGGAAGACCCCAAAGCAGAAGTTACACGTGTGGCAGAGCTACGGGCCAAATATGACAGCGACTATTTGCACATCGTGGGCATCAAGTGCTTCCTGGACGGCGTCACGGAGGCGCATACAGGCTGGCAGAACCAGGATTATCTGGACCAGCCCGGCTATCACGGTGTGGAGCGTTTCAATAACCATGACAAGATGGTGCAGCTCATAGTAGAGGCCGACAAAGAAGGTCTGGGAGTTCACTGTCACTCCGAAGGCGGCGGCGCAACTCACTTTATGCTGGGCTGTATAGAGGATGCCCAGAAGATTACCGGAGACAAGACACAGATGAACGTGCTTGCGCACCTCCACTTTGTGACTGAGGATGATATCCGCCGCATGGGGGAAACCGGTACCGTTCCTGCTGTGGCTCCGCTTTGGGTGACAAAGATTCCGGCCGCCTTTGCGATGGAGTCTTCTTATGTGGGTGAAGAACTGGCAAACAAGGCATATCCAATCAAGTCGTTCTTTGACGTGGGTGCCAATGTTGTATTCCATTCGGATTATCCGGTCTCACCCATGATGAACGTCAAATTGAGTTTCTACATGGCTGAGGCCCGCAATGTTCCTAAGGTTTTATTCCCCTCCATAGAAACCCAGCCGCTGAATCCCTCCGAATCCATTACCCGTGAGAAGGCTCTGAGGGCCATGACCATCAACATCGCCAAGGCCTGGCATCAGGAACATCGCGTTGGCTCCATCGAGTTTGGCAAGATTGCCAATATGACGGTGTACGACTGCGACTTCCTCCACGACTCCCTGGACAAGGTTGCAGCGGCAAACATAATTGCCACCATCGTTGACGGCAAAGAAGTTTACAAAAATAATTAATAACCAATAAGATACTATAGCCATGAAAGCAGACAAGATTATCAAAAACGCCAAAATTTTCACGGCCGACAAGAACCAGCCCCAGGCATCGGCCCTTGTTGTAAAGGACGGTAAATTTGTCTATGTTGGCGACGAAGCAGGCCTTTCGGCCTATGAAGGCGAGGTCACGGACCTCGGCGGCAAGTTTGTGATGCCCGGCATCATCGACAGCCACGTTCACGTGACCATTCCGGTGGCATTTGACTACGCCGACCTTGGCGTCCGTTTCGAGCCCGACGGAAAGAAAGGCGCCATGGATTTCATGGCGGGCTATGTCAAGGAGCATCCCGGTCAGAAATGCTACCGCTTCCTGTTGGAGCGTCACTTCCTGAAAGGGGAGGAGATCACCAAGGAAGACCTGGACGCTATCTGTCCCGACACCGAACTAATCCTCTTGGAAGGGGAGTGCCACAGCAACTGGGTCAACTCCAAGGTTCTGGAAAGGATGGGCATTGCCGATGATACACCGGATCCTGTTCCCGGACTTGCCTATTATGTAAGAAAGGACGGCCACGTAACAGGCAATTCGTTTGAAACTGCCAGCTGGCCCATTCTTTTCGACGGGGTGAACGACCTTACGGAAGATCAGATCAGGGCGTCCCTCGAGCGCTGGGTAGAGTATGCCAAAAAGGTAGGCGTCAGCGCGGTCTTCGACGCCGGCTTCCCGGAGCACAACCCTGTCCACGAGCGCATGTATGACATCCTGTGCAAGATGGACAAGGAAGGCAAACTGTCCACCTACATCGACGGCTGCTACGTGCTCACCCGCCCCAGCAAGATGCAGGAGGCCATTGAGGAAGTGAAGCGCTTCAGCCGCAAGTTCAACTCCGAGCACCTGAAAGTGCACACCCTAAAGATCTTTATGGACGGCACCCTCAAGATTGAGACGGCGGCTATGGTTACGCCCTATGTAGACACCGGCGTTACCGGCACTACGGCCTTCCAGCCCGCACAGGTGGCCGAAATCCTGAAGGCACTGAACGAGGCAGGCCTGGACCTTCACGTTCACACCGTTGGTGAAGCCGCCTCCCGCGTGGTGCTGGACGGCGTGGAACTGGCTCGGAAGGAACTGGGAGACAAGTACCATGTAAAGGTAACCTGCGCCCACCTGGAGGTGCAGGCCGATGATGATCTTGAACGTTTCGCCAAGCTGGGCGTATTTGCCAATTATACCCCCTGGTGGCACAACGGAGGCGGCCCGGGCGTGCTTACCCCGATGCTGGGTGAGAAGCGCGCCACAAATATGTACCGCTGCAAGACTGTTTGGAATACGGGTGCCCTGGTGGCCTGGTCCAGCGACAACGTAGCCTACGGGGACTTCACCACCTGGAGCCCTTATCTTGGTATGGAGATCGGCATGACCCGCACCATTTCGGAGAAGACCAATGTGCCTGCATATTGCATTAGCCCTGTCGCCAATCCGCCGGCAGAGGAGCGGATGAGTGCGGAGGAAATGCTCATCGGCTACACCATCAACGGCGCCAGGCAGCTGGGCATCGAGGATAAGAAGGGTTCCATCACCCCCGGAAAGGATGCCGATTTCCTGGTCTTCGACAAGGACCTTCTGACTGCAGAGCATGAGGGCTTCAGCCATAATTTGCCGGAGGATGTGTACTTCGGAGGTAAGAAAATAAGTTAAAAATCAATAATTTGTCATTTGTGAAGAAGTATTATTCCTTACTGTCGGCCCTTTTACGAAGCCCTGGAAGAGTGGTACAAGGAACTGTTCGGTGAGGCAGCATAAAGTATATCGCAATGAGTAATACAACAATATCGAAGGCGGTCAAGTGCAACAACGGCACCTTCGTGGGCAAGGAGACAGACCAGCTGATTATCTGGAAGGGCATCCCATACGCAACGCAGCCGGTGGGGGAACTTCGCTGGAAGAAGGCGCTTCCTGCCGCAGACGATGATGCCGTTTACGACGCCACAAAGCCCGGCCACGTTCCCATCGGCCCCATAAACGACTCCATGGGCACGGCGGAGTTCGGGGAGGACTGCCTTGTGCTGAACATCTATTGCAATACCAGCTGCGCGGACGGCAAGAAGCCGGTCATGGTGTGGATTCACGGTGGCGGGTTCTGCTCCGAATCCCAGGCCTCGCCCCTTTACGACCTTACGGGCATCTCCAAAGAGTGCCCCGACATCCTGTTCGTATCCATCGACTATCGGCTGGGGTTCCTGGGTTTTATGAACTTCGAGCGGGTTCCTGGCGGAGAGAACTTCAAGGAGGCAGGCAACCTGGGCCTTCTGGACCAACTTGAGGCCCTCAGGTGGGTACAGAAAAACATCGCCGGATTCGGCGGAGATCCGGACAACGTGACCATTTTCGGCGAATCGGCAGGCTCGGCAAGCGTCACCTTTCTCCCGCTCATCGACGGAAGCGAGGGGCTCTTCAAGAGAGTTATCGCCCAGAGCGCCAATATCGCCTACTGCGACACTATGGAGCACGGCATCCACGTCACGCAGAACTTCCTTAGCGTAACGGGCTGCCAAACTATGGATGAACTGATGAAGCTCACATCTGAGCAGCTTGTTGACGCCTGTCTGAAAGCAGGTATGATAGACAAGAACAGCCTTCTGGGCTTTGCCAATTTCCCGCTTCTGGACGGCGTCACGCTTCCCGAGGATCGTGCGGATATGTATGAGATGTGGGGAGACGAAAAGAGGTCAAAGATTGGTTTGATGATTGGGTCCAACCAGGACGAAATCAGGTACTTCGTCCCGTCCGAGGGCGGCGAGGAAGGCTTCCTGGACACGTTGAGATGGATTGCAAAGAAGGATAGAGCCCTACTTAATTCCAATGAAAAGGCCCGGTACGACGAGTTTATGGCTACAATGGCAAACGAAAGCGAGGGCCGCAGGTTGGAGCAATACTGCAACGACATCAACTTCAGGGCCGGTAACACCAATATGGCCATCAGGCACGCTGCCGCCGGCGGTGACACCTATATGTACTTTATCAAGAAACCGGTGACAACCCCTTATCTTGGTGCGGCACACGCGTGCGAACTTCCATATCTGTTTGATAATTGCATAGAGGACCCGATGGGGAGCGGAAAGATTATCGGGAACGACGATTGTGAGTTCCGCCTCGTCGCAAAGGAAATGTGGACAAATTTCGCGCGGACGGGTAATCCATCCACCCACAAATACGATTGGAAGCAGTTCACGGGGGAGGACCGTCAGACGATGGTCTTTGCCGATGTCATCGGTATGCAGAAGGATCTGTTCGGAAGGCGTGAGGACCTCATGATGTCCTGGGCCGAGCGCCTTGGGAACGGATCGTCCAAGAGAGTATGTTAATTAATACACAAGCGCAAATATGAAAAGGGAATTCAAGGATTTAGTCAGATTCGAGCATTACGAGTATCTGAACAGCGAATTGGATATAGTTGCCGCGCGTGGGTAGGCCTGCCAATAATCTGCTTCTATGACAGAGATAACAATAAGCGTTGGTCTCAACGATGCCGCCACCAAGCGGCAGGAGTATCAGACCGAGATGTACGTGGACGTAATGAAGCACGTATGTCAGAGTTACAAAGTCCCTTTCTCGTTTATCGTTTCAGATGGCGGCTATTTTCACGAAAATGGAGACTATACCCAGGAGAAGACCCTTGTCCTTTGTTTACTGGACCCCCGGGAAGGTGTTGCGGATGCAATCGCAAGAGATCTCTGCTTCTTTTTCCATCAAGAATCCGTCCTGATTACCGAGAGTAAGGTGAGGGCGTATTATATAAAAGAAGAAGCATAGCACCCGATGGCCTCCCGTATCCATTTATCAGAGCATTTTACAACCCGGAAATTGCTTCGGTTTACCCTGCCCACCATTGCGATGAACATTTTTGCGTCGCTGTACATTGTGGTGGACGGCTTCTTTGTGGCAAATTTCGCGGGAAAGTCTGAGTTTGCAGCGGTTACACTGATATGTCCGATACTGAATATCCTGGGTACCATAGGCTATATGTTCGGTGTGGGCGGCAACGCGCTGGTTGCGAAGACGCTGGGAGAGAACGACCGTGAAAGGGCCAACCGCCTGTTCTCCTTGATAGTGCTGGCATCTTCTGCAGTGGGCGTTCTGCTGATGGTGCTGGGCTTTGTCTTTATGCCCCAGGTGGCAAGTATGCTGGGCGCGGAGGGAAAACTCCTTGAAAACAGCGTGCTGTACGGGCGTATCTTTATCCTGGCTCTTCCTGCCTGGATATGGGTATATGAGTTCCAACTGTTCTTCATTGCGGCAGAGAAGCCTCGCCTGGGGCTTGCCATTACCGTTATTACCGGACTGGCCAATGTTGTGCTGGATGCGCTTTTTCTCATTGGCTTCAAATGGGGACTGGCGGGAGCAGCGGCGGCATCGGCCTTGACACAGATTGTGGGGGGCGTGTTCCCGCTCATCTATTTCAGCAGGAAGAATGACAGCGTCCTCAGGCTTGTAAAGCCAGTATGGGATGTCAAGTCGCTAGTCAAGAGCTGCATAAACGGGACTTCGGAATTCATGGAGGAGGCAGCCGGTTCTTTTGTGGGGGTTTTCTACAATGTGCAGCTGCTTAAGTATGCCGGTGAAGACGGAGTGGTGGTTTATGGCCTTCTGATGTATCTCAGCCTTATTTTCTCTGCCATCTTTGTGGGATATTCAAACGGAATTGGACCGGTGGTGAGTTATCATTACGGCGCGCAGAACTACCTGGAACTCAAGACTCTCAGAATAAGAAGCCTGAAAATCATCGGAGTCGCGTCCCTTGCGATGTTTGTCCTGTCCGAAGTCCTGGCCCGTCCGTTCTCAGCCCTTTTCCTTCAGGATGGAGGGAAACTGCTCTCTGATGCAGTCCACGCGTTCCGTATTTTCTCTTTTGCATACCTGTTCACGGGAATGGCCGTTTTTGGTTCGGCCTTTTTTACCGCGCTCAGCAACGGGGTGGTGTCTGCGCTGATTGCCTTTTTGAGGACGTTTGTGTTTGAACTGGGGGCGGTTCTTCTGTTACCTCTGTTCTTGGGTGTGGACGGCATCTGGAGTTCTGTGGTTTATGCGGAGTTTATGGCAGCGGCCACCGGATGTATATTTATGGCCGCCCTGCAAAAGAAGTATCACTATTGAGATTATTATGTATCCGGAAAAATTTGTATTTTTGTAAATCCGTGCCGGGTTTACCCGGGACCGTACTGAAACCTAATAATAAAGATATATCTCTATGGGAGCATTTCACGCATACGACATCCGCGGCATCTACAACAAGGATTGGGACCGCGAAACCGCTTATAAGGTAGGATATTTCCTTCCGGAGTTATTGAAGGCCGATAAAGTTTTGGTGGGCCGGGACTGCCGCCTGTCAGGCCAGGAAATCCATGACGCAGTTCTTGAAGGCATCACGGATGCCGGTGCAGACGTGGACGATATCGGCCTCAGCAGCACACCTCTGGTGTATTTTGGCACCGCAAACTACGGCTACAAGGCCTCTGTCCAGATTACGGCTTCCCACAATCCCAAGGAGTACAACGGCATGAAGGTCTCAAGGGAAAACGCCCTTCCTGTGGGCCTGGATACGGGTCTTGGCCAGATCAAGCAGTGGATTGACCAGGGCCGTCCCACCCCCAAGGCCGCAAAGCCCGGAAAAGTGACAGAAATTGACATAAAGCCTGATTACATTGCGTTTCTTAAAAAATACAAGGGAGACTACTCAAACCTCAAGATTGCCTTCGACCTTTCCAACGGCATGAGCTGCCTCTTTGCCAAGGAAATCTATAAGCGAGAGAACGCTACGTTCCTTTTCGATGAAATGGACGGCAGTTTCCCCAACCACGAGCCCAACCCTCTGGTCCCCAAGAACGTTGAGCCCCTCAAGAAACTTGTCTCTGAGATCAAGGCCGATGTAGGCGTCATCTACGACGGAGACGCAGACCGCGTTATGTTCGTGGACGACAAAGCCCGCTTTGTGGCCCCGGACCTTGTGATTGCCCTTATGGCCCGCTATTTCTGCGATGAAAGAGGGGAGAAGAATCCCCGCGTCCTCCAGGAAATCCGCTCCAGCCTTGCCGTGGCGGAGGAACTTCGCGGTAAATACAACGCGGATGTCCACACCTGGCGCGTAGGCCGCGCTTTCGCCGCCCCCAAACTCCGTGAGATTGACGGCCTCTGGGGCGGAGAACTTGCAGGTCACTACTATTTCAAGGACTTCTTCTATTCCGATTCCGGTATGCTCTCCAGCATCATCGTTCTGCGCATAGTATCGGCCCTGAAGAAGCAGGGAATCAAGCTCTCAGATGAAATGGACCGCCTCACCGGCTATGAGAATTCCGGAGAGATCAACTACAAGGTTGAAGACAAGAAGGGCGCCATGGATGCCGTAAAGGCTTATTTTGAGAGCACTGAAACTCCCACCAAGGTGATGGATTTTGACGGCTACCGCCTGGAATTCCCCGGCTGGTGGTTCAACATCCGTCCTTCCAACACTGAACCTTATCTCCGCTTTATCTGTGAGGCTACTTCCAGGGATGTTCTTAATGAGAAGATTGCCGCCGCCGATGAAATAATCGTGGGAAAATTTGGAGGCAAGCGATAATTGATGAGAAAACTCTTACTTGTTGCAGCAGGCCTTGCAGCGGCTCTTGCGGTAAGTGCCCAGGAGGACAGGCAGGCAGATTCCCTCAGGCACGCTTTCGGCCGGCAGAAACTCCCTTCATCCAACCGTAAAAGCACCCCTTATGCCGACACCCTTGACACGGGCAACACCGCTGTGAAGGTGGTCCTTTACAATAACGGCACTTACCGCTATGTGAAAGATCCCGCAAAAGTTGTGGAGGACAGCGTGTTCACGGCAAACTGGGACACCAAGGCCGTGAACCCTTACAGGATGGAGCCGGATCAGCTCCCAGACCGCTTCTCCATCTGGGTTGTAGATACCCTGGATTCTTTCTGCTGCCCCTACCAGACTCAGCCCCGCTCTCATTTCGGGTACCGTCACGGCCGCCGTCACCAGGGCATAGACTTGCCTTATCCAACCGGAACTCCAGTTCATGCAGCCTTTGACGGTAAGGTGCGCATATCTGACTATGTTGGCGGATACGGCAACCTTGTGGTTATCCGTCACGCCAACGGCCTTGAAACCTTCTACGGCCATCTTTCACGCCGTGACGTCCAGTCAGGAGACTGGGTGAATGCCGGGGAGATAATAGGTCTTGGAGGCTCTACGGGGCGTTCTACAGGCCCTCATCTTCACTTTGAGACGCGCTACAAGGGCGCGGCCTTTGACCCCTCCTGGCTCATAGACTTTGAGAAAGGAACATTGAGACACAGGCTCCTGAAGGTTCGTTCATGGTACTTCAACCCCAATCAGCGCTATGTCCAGAGCGTAGATGATGAGGATGAGATTTTCCGCACGGATGAGGAGGACCGCATAGCCGCTGAGGAGAAGGCCAAGAAAGAGGCTGCAGCACGCGCCGCCGCCGAGGCCGCCGCAATACGATACCACACTGTCCGCTCAGGGGACACACTCTCCGGCATTGCCAGGAAGTACCACACCTCGGTACGGCAGCTCTGCCGCCTCAATGGCATAAAGGAAACCACTATCCTTAGAGTTGGACAGAGGCTCAGGGTTCACTAGGAGATGGCCGATCGTAGTCGGCCATGACGTCATGCCCGGCCACGACCGGGCATCTCTCATTTCAGTTTTGAGTTATAGTGCGGATGCACTTTTCCTTTAGTGATATTCAGCAGTTTGCTGGATATCATCTTTTTACGGATAGGGGCAGCGTGGTCTGTGAAAAGGTCTCCTTCAAGGTGGGAAAGTTCATGCTGGATCATGCGGGCGGCAAAATTGTCAAATTCCTCCGTAACCTGCTCCAGCGCTTCGTTGTAGTACCGTACCTTGATCTTTTTGGGCCTGAGTACGTCGCAGTAAATGCCGGGAATGGAGAGGCAGCCCTCGGAGTATGTCACCTGCTCTGGGCTTTCTTCCAGGATTTCCGGATTAATCAGGGTGCGGCGAAAATCCTTAAGGTAGGGGTATGTGTCTGATACAACGTCTCCGTCCACTATGACAACCCTCTGGCTTACGCCAATCTGGGGGGCGGCGAGGCCACAGCCATCGGCCCTCACAAGGGTGTCCTTGAGGTCCTGGACAAGCGTAGCAATGGCTTCGCGGTCATTGATGTCGGCGTCGGCGGCTTTGAGGCGGAGAACCTCCGCGCCGTAAAGGTATATAGGTTTAATCATAATCAATTCAGCCTTTGGAATTGCGGTCCAGGTATCCCTGCAGGATTATTGCGGCCGATATCCTGTCAACTTCTGTCTTGTCCCTGCGGCGGGAGGCCTTCATGGCGCCGTCAATCATGGCTCGGTGGGCAAGGACTGATGTGAATCGTTCATCCTCAAGCGTTACCGGGA
>CACXNH010000056.1 GCA_902768955.1 uncultured Bacteroidia bacterium
GAAAAGGCCTTCCGTGAACTGGCCGATGAATTTGACGGCGTGTTCTGGGATATGTATGAGGTTATGGGCGGCTACGGCTCTTCAGACTCCTGGAAAGAGGCCGGCCTGATGCAGGGAGACCGTGTGCATTTCACCCCCGCCGGATACCGCCTCATCGGGGACCTTCTCTTTGACGCAATAATGGAGTACAGATGACGCTGGCAGACATCATACGGGACTTTGCCGTGAGCCTGTTCTCCTTTGACCAGGCTCACCCGCTGCTTTTCACCCAGTTCTACTTCTGGGCATTCTTTGCGCTGGTGTTTGCGGTGTTTTCCCTGTTCCACAGCAAGGTCCTCCTCCGTAACGGCTTCCTCTTTGCGGTGTCCCTTTTCTTCTATTACAAGACAAGCGGCGTTTTCCTGGCGCTCCTGGTGTTTGTGATAGTGTACAACTACTTTGCCGCAAAGGGACTGTATCGGCTTAAAAAAGAAGGCTGGAGACGGGCACTTACGGCGGTAAGCGTTGTGATAGACCTTGGCGTCCTGGCGTATTTCAAATACGCTTACTTCATAGTAGACTTCGTGAACAACCTCTTTGGCCTTTCCATTGAGGTCCACGACGTCCTTGGAGAACTCCTCAATGCCTTCACGGGCACATCCCTTTTCCGGGTAGATGCCATCATCCTCCCGGTTGGAATCTCCTTCTTCACCTTCCAGGCTGTAAGTTACATTGTGGACGTGAAGCGCCGCAAGATTGCCCCAGTTCAGAACTTCCTGGACTTTGGCTTCTACCTCAGTTTCTTCCCGCAACTGGTGGCAGGCCCCATCGTGCGTGCCGTAGAGTTTGTGGAGCAGCTCCATAAGCCCTACAACCTCTCCCGCAGGTGGTTCGGTATAGCCATATTCTGGATAATGAACGGCCTCCTGAAGAAGCTCATTCTGGCCGATTATATGGCGGTGAATTTTGCGGACCGTGTCTTCGAAAACCCGCTCCTTTACAGCGGCTTTGAGAATTTATCGGCCCTGTTCTGCTATTCCCTGCAGGTTTATGCCGATTTCTCCGGCTACACTGACATAGCAACCGGCGTGGCCATGCTGATGGGTTTCTATCTCCCCAAGAACTTCAATTCCCCGTACAAGGCCCCTAACACTCAGGACTTCTGGCGCCGCTGGCATATGACCCTGAGCCGCTGGCTGCGGGATTACCTCTATATTCCCCTAGGAGGCAACAGAAATGCCTCTGCGGGCACTTTTATCATCATTGCGGCCATTGCCGTCATAGGCAGTTTCCTCAGCGGTTCCTGGTGGGTGGCGGCGGCCGTGGCGGCCCTTGCGGCTGGTATCGGCCTATGGGCCTGGCGTAAGCCCTCAGACCGCAAACTCATCACCACCAACATCAACTCAATGAACACTATGCTCCTTGGCGGTCTCTGGCACGGGGCAAGTTGGAACTTTATGATCTGGGGCGGCCTCAACGGCATAGGAATGGTGATTTATAAGATCTGGACCAAGCGCACTATGGGCGTGAAACTCCTTATTATCACGTTTGTCACGGCCCTCTGCGGCACCCTCTCCTTCACGCTCCACTATCCCGTCTGGAACATGTTCTTTGTGTGGACTATGATAATCTGGGTGGGTACGGCTGTAAAAGCGGTCTACGCCTTCCTCTGTCATTCTGAGCGCCCCTTCTGTCATTCTGAGCGAAGCGAAGAATCCCCTGCCGTCAAGCCCGGCTCCGACCGGGCGTCCCTCAGCTGGCTCTCCAACGCCTGGGACATCTTCCAGACCTTCGTGTTCATCACATTCACCCGCCTTTTCTTCCGCAGCGGCTCCAACCTTGACCCAGCCCTTGCCAACGAACAGGCCTGGAACACCGCCAAGAATATGGTGAACCAGATAGGCTCCCACTGGGACCTCGGCCTTGTTCCGGCAATGATCCACCAGCACCGCGCGGTGCTCATCCTCTTTGTCATTGGAATGATAATCCACTGGCTCCCTGAGCGCTTCAAGAGGCGTTACCGCCTCATTTTCAGCGCCCTCCCGCTGCCTGTTATGGCCCTTGTTGTGGTCCTGATCGTGGTCTTCTTCTACCAGTTCATCACGGCAGACCTCCAGTCCTTCATCTACTTCCAGTTCTAGCGCTGCCCATTGTAATGCCAAGGCGGTGCCACTTAACGTTCATATTATCAGCCGTTTACGAAATCCTTTGGGATAACCGGTTATCCCAAAGAATCGCGTAAGTAATTGAGAGCAAGCAAATTAACTGCCACCCAAAATCCTTCTCATAATTATTCTTATCTTTGCAGTATGGAAGTAAGAGCAAAAAAGGCCCTGGGGCAGCATTTCCTCACGGACCAGAAAGTGGCCCGCGCCATTGTTGATGCCCTTGAGGTGGGCTCCGCCCCCCTACTATCCCCCTGCGGCTCCCGGCCTATAAGTCCTCAGGACAAGCCTTCGGACCCGGCCTCCGCCGTGCGCTCTGATGAGCGCAGAAAGTCCTTCGAGGCAATGCCGGTGCTGGAAGTAGGCCCGGGAATGGGTGTACTCACGCAGTACCTGCTGGAGAGGGAAGATATTGACCTGAAACTTGTGGAGATAGACTCTGAGAGCGTAGAGTATCTTCTCACTCACTTCCAGGGTATGCAGGGCCGTCTTATGGAGGCCGATTTCCTCACCCTCCCTCTGGAGCGGATATTCCCCGGAGACTTCTGTGTAATTGGCAATTTCCCTTACAACATATCCTCCCAGATTTTCTTCAAGGTCCTGGACCACAAGGACCACATCCCGCAGGTTGTGGGAATGGTTCAGAAGGAGGTTGCAGAACGCATCGCAGAAAAGCCCGGAAGCAAAACCTACGGCATCCTGAGCGTCCTTCTGCAGGCCTGGTATGATATAGAATATCTATTCACCGTGGGCTCCGGCTGCTTTGCTCCCCCTCCCAAAGTGGAGAGCGCCGTGATAAGGCTGCGCCGCAACGGCCGCACAGACCTTGGCTGCGACGAAAAGCTTTTCAAGACTGTTGTGAAAACGGCATTTGGCCAGCGCCGAAAGATGATGCGCAATCCCCTGAAGCCATTGGCTGCTGCTAAAGCTGCTCGCAAGGGCTGGTCGGCCGATGAATTACAAGCCTTCTTGGCCCAGCCCGTCTTCTCCCTCCGCCCGGAACAACTTTCCGTGGAGGACTTTGTGGCGCTTACTAATCTATTGGACTAACAATCAAAGTCACGTTTTTGGCGCTAAGCAACGGCTTTGCGACGGCGGGAAAGAGCCGCCCACACCGCCCATACGGCCGTGATGACAAGGCACATGGGTACGCCCACGGTGAGGATTTCACGCCACATCTGGGCAGCGCCGCCGGTCTCCGACAGCGCCGTGAAGAAGGGGAACTGCCATGTGAGTTCTCCGTTGATTACATGGTCCACGATAAGCATTACCGAACCGCCCCATAGCATAGTCTCAAGGGTTTTTAGGGAAGCCGGAACGGGCTTACGGCTGAGTTTACGGTATGCGGTGGTGGCGATAGCCTGAACAAGGGGTGCGACAAAACAAGCCATAGTTAAAAGTTTTCCCAAAGATATGCATTTTTTTGCTAACTTTGTAAACTCTGAAATAACTAAACTCAAAATATGTACAGAACACACACGTGCGGGGAGCTCCGCATTGAGAACAAAGGGCAGCAGGTAACCCTTTCCGGGTGGGTCCAGAAAGCCCGCAAACTTGGTGGAATGACCTTCATTGACCTCCGTGACCGCTACGGCATCACTCAGCTTGTTGTTGAGGCCGATGCCCCCGCAGCGCTGGTGGACACCGCCACCTCCCTCGGCCGTGAATTCGTGATCCAGGCCACCGGTGAGGTTGTTGAACGTCAGGCCAAAAACGCCAAGATGCCAACAGGAGACATAGAGATTAAATTATCGGCCATAAATATCCTAAATAAGAGCGTCACCCCGCCATTCACCATTGAAGAAGAGTCCGACGGCGGTGAAGACCTCCGTATGAAATACCGTTACCTGGACCTTCGCCGTGGTCCGCTCCAGAGGGCTCTGGCTCTCCGTCACAAGGTTGCCCACGAGTGCCGCAACTACCTGGACTCCAAGGGTTTCATGGAGATTGAGACTCCTTACCTCATCAAGTCCACCCCTGAAGGCGCCCGTGACTTTGTGGTCCCTTCACGTATGAACCCCGGCCAGTTCTACGCCCTTCCCCAGAGCCCCCAGACCTTCAAGCAACTCCTTATGGTGGCGGGCTATGACCGCTACTTCCAGATTGTGCGCTGCTTCAGGGACGAGGATCTTCGCGCAGACCGCCAGCCGGAATTCACCCAGATAGACTGCGAGATGTCATTTGTGGAGCAGGAGGATGTCCTTGGTATGTTCGAGGGTATGATGCGTACGCTCTTCAAGAACGTCCTTGGCGTAGACATCCCCAATCCTCTTCCCCGTATGAGCTGGTACGACGCTATGGATAACTACGGCTCGGATAAACCCGATGTCCGCTTCGGGATGAAGATCCACGAGATTACCGCCGCCGCAAAGGGCAAAGGTTTCAGCGTGCTGGACGACTCCCCGTATATCGGCGCAATTTCCGTTCCCGGCGCCGCGGAATACACCCGCAAGCAGATTGATGAACTCACAGAGTGGGTAAAACGCCCCCAGGTTGGCGCCAAAGGCCTTATTTACATAAGGGTTAATGCCGATGGCACTTTCAAGAGTTCCATAGACAAATTCTACGGGGCCGATGACCTTGCCGCCATCGCCGCTGCCGCAGAGGCGCAGCCCGGAGACCTCATCCTGGTCCTTTCCGGGGCAAAGCGTAAGACCCAGACCATGCTTGGCGTCCTTCGTCTTGAGATGGGCGGCCGCCTTGGTCTCCGTAATCCCAAGGAGTTCGCTCCGCTGTGGATTGTGGACTTCCCGCTTCTTGAGTGGGACGACGAAACAGGGCGTTTCTACGCCATGCACCATCCCTTCACCGCCCCCAAGCCGGAGCACGAAAAATGGTTCTACAGCAACGCCAAGGAAGACCTTGAGCGCGTATGCGCCAACGCCTACGACTTCGTCCTCAACGGCAACGAACTTGGCGGCGGCTCCATCCGTATCCATAATGCCGATATGCAGAAGCGTATGTTCGAGGTCCTTGGAATCGGCCCTGAAGAGGCAGAGTACAAGTTTGGCTTCATCATCAACGCCTTCAAGTTTGGCGCCCCGCCTCACGGCGGCCTTGCCTTCGGCTTCGACCGCGTGTGCGCTCTTATGGGCGGTCAGGACACCATCCGGGATTACATCGCCTTCCCCAAGAACAACCAGGGCCGTGATGTGATGATAGATTCCCCGTCCCAGATAGACCAGGAGCAACTGGATGAACTGCAGATTTCACTGCGTTCTCCTCAAAACGCTCAGTAACAGTTGTTTACGAGTTTTACTCCCGGCGTTTTTGTCGGGAGTAAAATGTATAATCACCTCATTATTAACGGGTTAATGAAAACGGTCGCCAATTACCCCATTCCCAACACCTTCCGAATGAAGGTGACGTGTGCCCTGTATGTTGAAATTGAGGCCGAGGAAGAGCTGGCAACCCTGGACTTTGCCTCCCTGCCCCAGCCCGTAATGGTTATGGGCGGCGGCTCCAACCTCCTTTTCACCAAGGACTTCCCCGGAACGGTTTTACACTACGGGGTTTCGGCCACGCTTGGCCAGGAAGGTGCTACGCCTGTGGACCTGGTCCAGGACACATCTGGACGAGGTGCACTTTTAGATGGTGGACCTGGTCCAAAAAGTGGCTGGACCTGGTCCAACGATGGGGCCGATGTCCTGGTTAGCATATCGGCCGGAACAGTCTTCGACGACTTCTGTGCCTGGGCGGCCACGAAGGGCCTTTGGGGTCCGGAAAACCTGTCTCTCATACCGGGAGAGGTAGGTGCCAGCGCTGTGCAGAACATAGGTGCCTATGGCGTTGAGGCCAAGGACATCATAGTGGGAATCCGTGCCTGGGACAGCGTAGAAGGCAGGTTTGTTGACATTGACCCTGCCTCCTGCGCGTATGGCTATCGCACTTCCAAGTTCAAGACAGAGTGGAAAGGCCGATACATCATCACGGCAGTCACATATCGTCTCAGCCGTTCCCCTCAGCCCCGCCTGGACTACGGCGGCCTCCGGAAGGCCCTGGAGGCATGCGGTGTGAGAGTCACCTCTCCGGGGGACTCCGCTTCGCTTCGCTTCGCTCCGGCCCCTCCCACTGGCTTCGCCAGCGGGCCCCTCCCCCTACACTTGTCCGGGGGTGGACAAGCCCCCGGAGTGGTGACTCTCACACCGCAGTTCATCCGCCAGACCATCATCGACATCCGCAACGCAAAGCTGCCGGATCCGGCGGTGACTGGATCGGCCGGAAGCTTCTTCTGCAATCCGGTCATAAGCCGGGAGCACTTTGAGCGCATCAAGGAGATAGCCCGGCAGGACAACGGCCCGGACTACCAGGTGCCGCACTATGAGGTGGGGAACCAGATAAAGGTCCCTGCGGCCTGGATGATTGAGCAGTGTGGCTTCAAAGGCAAGCGCCGTGGCGGCGCCCAGGTTTATCAGAATCAGCCGCTGGTCATCGTAAATGCCAGCGGGGAGGCCTCCCCTGAAGAAATCATAGGCCTGGAAACAGAAGTAATCCGGGCCATCGAATCAAAATACGGTATCACCCTCCATCCGGAGGTTGAGCACGTGTAGGCTTTTGGATTTTTGGGAGAATTGGATTATCTTTATTGCATAAATATTTTTAACTATGGCAAACATTAATGACTTTATTCAGAAAGCCGTCGGTGCAGCGGCCGGCAAGGTAGAAATCCCTGCAAACATCAAGGATCAGGTTCTTGGAGGACTATCAGAGTCCATCTTTGGTTCACTCACCCAGACAGCCGCAAAGGCAGGTGGCCTGGATGAAATCAAGAGTCTCCTCACCGGAAAGACAGATGCAGCAACCAGCGGTATCACCGCTCTGGCCGGAGACCTCTTTACCAAGAACATCGTGAACAAACTCAACCTTGGTTCTTTGGCTCCTGCAATTACTGCTCTTATTCCTGGAATTATAGGCAAGATGTCCGGCTTCATCAAGGATCAGGACGGAGACGGTGATGTGGATATCAATGACATACTCCTCTCCCTCAAGGGCGGTGCCGGCAGCGGCCTTCTTGGAGCAGCAACCAGCATCCTTGGCGGTTTGTTCGGCAAAAAGAATTAATCTGAAATGAAAAAGCCCGGTATCATCGCAAAATCCTCCTGGATTACCCTGGCCGTAACTGTGCTGGTGGTTTTCGTCATGGCATCATGCTGCACCACAATTGACTCTGCCTCCGTTGGCATCAAGTTCAAGAAGTGGAGCTCCAATGCAGCCCTGAAGGGCGGTGTTGAAGGCACATGCCGCGGATGGGTATGGTACAACCCCATCACGGAAAGCATCTTTGAGTATCCCACATACATCCAGCGCGTGACGTACGCTCCTTTCACTGTGAATCCCAAGGATGCGGCTATATTCTCCATGACCCCCACCCTGGCTTACCAGATAGATGAGACCAAGGCTGTGGATATCTTTGTGAAGTACCGTAAACCGGTCCGTGAACTGGAGATGGGATACATAAACACATGTATCTTCGAGGCATACCGCACGTGCGCCAACAACTACACCTCAGATGAACTTATGGCCAACCGCGCCAAGTTTGAGAACGAGGTCCGCGCCCGTCTGGATGAATCCATGAACCGGGAAGGTTTCATAGTACGTGAATTTACCACAAAGATAGACCCTCCCGCATCACTCACCGCAGCCATCAACGCCAAGAACGAGGCCGTCCAGAATGCCCTCAAGGCAGAGAACAAGGTAAAGGAAGCAGAGGCAGAGGCCAAGATCGCAATTGCCAAGGCAAAGGGTGAAGCGGAGGCCCAGCGCATCCAGGGAGACGGTGAAGCCTACTACAATCGCGTGGTAGCTGCCTCTCTGAACGCCCTTCTGGTCCAGCAGTACGCCATTGAGAAGTGGGACGGCAAACTTCCCACTTACAGCGGCTCCAATGCACTGCCGTTCATCAATCTGACTAAATAATGGCAAAATTCATCATAGAGGGCGGCCACAGGCTTAGCGGCACCATCACCCCGCAGGGCGCAAAGAATGAGGCTCTGGAGGTTATCAGCGCGGTTCTCCTTACCTCAGAGCCCGTAAAAATGACCAATATCCCTGAGATCCTTGACGTCAAGAACCTCATAGAACTCCTCAGGAATATGGGCGTGAAGGTTACCCGCCACTCCAAGGGCGCCTACACTTTCCAGGCAGATCAAGTGGACACCTCCTACATTGAAACGGAGGAATTTGTTGCCAAGTGCGCCAAACTCCGCGGCAGCGTGATGGTGGTGGGCCCGCTCCTCAGCCGTTTCGGCCACGCGTGGTTCCCCAAGCCGGGCGGGGATAAAATCGGCCGCCGCAGGGTGGACACCCACCTTGACGGAATGTGCAAGCTTGGCGCCCAGATGGAGTATGACTCCGGGCGCCGGGCTTTCCACCTCACATCTGATGGCCGCCTTACGGGCCGATACATGCTCCTTGACGAAGCCTCAGTCACCGGTACCGCCAACATAGTGATGGCCGCGGTCCTTGCAAAGGGCACCACAACCATCTACAACGCTGCCTGCGAGCCCTACGTTCAGCAGCTGTGCAAGATGCTGAACCGTATGGGCGCCTTCATTGACGGCGTGGGCTCCAACCTCCTCCGCGTCCACGGCGTGGAGAAACTGGGCGGCACGGAGCACAAGATTCTTCCGGATATGATTGAGGTGGGCTCTTTCATAGGGATGGCCGCCATCTGCCAGAGTGAAATCACCATCAAGGACGTCTCCTGGTATGACCTGGGGATTATTCCTGACGCCTTCAAACGCCTTGGAATCAAACTGGAGCAAAGGGGCGACGACATCTACGTCCCAGCTCAGGACAGCTATGAGATAGAGTCCTTCCTGGACGGCTCCATAATGACTTTGGCCGATGCCCCCTGGCCTGGCCTCACCCCGGATCTCCTTTCCGTGATGCTGGTTGTAGCCACTCAGTGCAAGGGCAGCGTCCTCATCCACCAGAAGATGTTTGAATCAAGGCTATTTTTTGTTGACCGCCTCATAGATATGGGTGCCCAGATCATTCTCTGCGACCCCCACAGGGCGGTTGTAATCGGCCACGATCACCGGATCACCCTCAAGGCCGCCCGCCTTGTGAGCCCGGATATCCGTGCCGGTATTGCAATGCTTCTTGCTGCCATGAGCGCCCGCGGCACCTCAACCATCGACAACATTGAGCAGATAGACCGCGGCTACGAGGACATAGAGGGCCGCCTCAACGCCCTCGGGGCGCATATTACCAGGGCGTAACCCTACAGAAGGCCCTTCTCCTTCCGTTCCATGCCAGTAAGTTCCTGATTCAGAGGTTTTTCCTCCAGAGCCTCCTCAATGACAATATCGGCCCCGGCCTTTTTTGACGAACAAAGTCACAAAACTGCCACTAAACGTGACTAAGATTGTCTCACGTGACGATCTTAGTCAAGAATTAGGGCCCAAACGTGACTAAGATGGACTGGGTAGAACTATTATTCAATAAGTTCTGCGGGGCCGGTGAGGAAAACGTCCTTGAAACCGTCTCCGGAAGGGGTGAATTCAACCTCCAGCCAGTCTCCACGGCGGCACTGAAGGCGGT
>CACXNH010000057.1 GCA_902768955.1 uncultured Bacteroidia bacterium
GTGTTATCATATAATATAGAATAAAGAAAAAATGTCAGTGCAAGCATGTCCGCCGCCCCGCCAGGGGAAATCCCCTCCCGGGCATAGCGGATACACATATCTTTCAGGGCATCTGCGTGCGTAAGGCCGGCGTTGGCCGGAGCAGATGCCATAAGGGCTGCAGCTTCACGTTTTACCTCCTGCGCCCGGTGATGGCCAACACGCTTAATGATACAGGTGTCGTCCAGGGTGGACATAATCCTCAGAAGCGTCATTGCGGCGGGAGATTCTTCGCTACGCTCAGAATGACAGTGAAGAACGTCAGAATGACAAAGAAGAGCTTCAGAATGACAGTGAAGAACGTCAGAATGACAAAATGAGCGGTAATACGGCAGCCAGTCCGTGAAAAGTTCACTGTAGCCGGTAAGAGCAATTCTTCTGGCGCCAACTAGCGTTGAATGTAACTTGTTATTATTCAGATAGTTACGCAAAATCCCCTGTGCTATTTCACATAGGGCATTTTGCATAACTTGCTCATTATCAATTGTTTCCATTCTACGGCCTGCGGCATTAACGGCCATTCCAAGCGCAAAGATAGCCCCGCGGTGGGTGTTCACACCACCTGTTGCGGCCAGCATAGCCTCCTCCGCCTCAATTCCGAGCGAACGCAGTTCATCCGGACCGGAAGCCATGGCCATCCTGGACCAGAACGGCCTCAGGGCCTTGATTCCCATGAGCATAGTGTCATAGTCCATATCCTTGTGCGCTCCCGGACCGTCCGGCCCCACCAGTCCCGGCTTCATAGGAGTATTAAGTTCCAGAAGCAGCGCCCTTTCCGCCAACGCCGCCAGAAGATACGGATGCGTAGTAGAGGGGCACAGCGCCGCAGCCGATGCATAGTCCCCCACCTCGATTGCTGCCCTTACCCGTGAGGCCGATACAGCGGCATCTGCGTGCGCAGGGCTGGCGTTGTCAGAGGAAAATTGGTTTTTCGGGCACCGTCCCGAAAAATAATTTTGCTCTGCCGAAGGCAGGGCAGATGCCCGATCGGTGTCGGGCATGACGGAAGAGTCGGTGTCGGGCATGACGGAAGAGTCGGAGTCTGGTGTGACGGCGGAGCCGGGCAAGACCAGCCGGGGAATGACCACGGCGTTATGCATGAGGGCATTGTACCGGGCGGTGAGAGGGTCCAAGGGCTCGGAGCCCACAAAGCGCACAGTGGCACCAAGCGCCGGCATGATATGCCTCTCAAATAGGTCAATGTCCAGCATCATCTGCGTCTCAGCAGCATCAGACATGTCCTTCAGGAAATACGTAGGGAATGTCGCTGCCGATATACAGTAGTCTGACCCTTCCAGCACAATAGGAGATTTCTCCGCTACGCCTTCGGCTTCGGTCGAAATGACAGGATGTGTGGCTTCGGTCGAAGGGAGGGCATCTGCGTGCGCAGGGATTGTGATGTCAGAGGAAAAATGGTTTTTCGGGAAACTTCCCGAAAAATATTTTTGCTCTGACGCAGGCAGGTCAGATGCCCGATCGGGGCCGGGCATGACTGCAGAACGGATCATTGCAAGGCGCTCGGAATACGGGAAGGCGGAGGCGTCTTCCTTGACGGGAATCACGAAGAGGCGGTCTACCTGCTCCAGAGCCTTATCAATGAGGTATTTATGCCCCAGAGTGAAGGGATTGGCGTTCATTACGATGACCCCGCATTTGCGTGCGTCGGGCTGGCGTTGGCAGTGGAAAATGCCAGAGAGGTACTCACAGTACTTCTCAAGTCCCCGGCCATTCTCCATGAGGATGGCCTTAGGGGCACTGGCCAAGACCTTGAACCCGATACTCTCAAAGATACCCCTGTTCTCCGGCTTAGTGAATACCTTCAGGTTAAGTACCCCCTTTGCAGCGGCCTCGGACACAATCCGGGACAGGAGCGGCAGCATATAGCCTTCCGAACGGGCAGATGGGGATACGGCAACGCACTTTATGATATCGGCCTTAATGCCCGCACCGGCAAGGATAGAGCCGTCGGGGGCACAGAAGGCGTAATAATTGTCCAGATCTTCCAAGCGCAGGCCGCTCTCCCTAAGGAAAGCCTCCACCTTATTGCGGAAGAACGGAACGCTCAGGGCGAGCTCCTGTATGGAACCATTATCCGGCATCTATCTCTTTAGGCGCTCAATAAGTTCATTTCCAAGGGCTTCCTTGATTTTGATATGCTCCAGGACGGCCGTGACGAAGGAATTGGACTCAAAGTCTCCGCGGACCTCGGAGAAGTCACGCTCCTTGATTTCGCGGTCTCCGTCGGCCCCGAAACCAGTCATTGAGGCAAGGTTGAATTCCTTGCGGGCGTCCTCATAGAGTTCCTTGTCAAGGCCGATAACCGCCGATTTCCAGCGCTCCACAATATCAATTACCTGCGGGGCGGTAATGCTCGGGAGAGGATATCCGAAGAACTCCTCAAACTTGTCATAAGCCCATGTCCACTCTGCGTCGTAGTACCAGGCGTGAAGATTGTGGAAGGCATCAAAGAGCCCCTGAAGGGTAAGCTCTCCCCTTTCCACGCGTTCAATGATATCCTTGATGGCATCCCTGGGGGCAATAAGGCCGCTAAGATCGGCCCAAACACCCTGGCCGATAGGACATGTGGGCTTAAGGGCCTCCTGGATTTCCTTGTCAGAAGCACCTGCAGGCAGGTTTTCCAGTCTCTTGATAATGGAATTACCAAGGAACTTTGTTATGGCAACCTGATAATACCGGATGCCGTTCCGAAGGGAACTGTTGCGGATTTTGGTACTGTGGTATGAATAGATATCGGAGAGTTCACCCGAGGAATACTGCAGGTTGTTAAGCAGTTTTATCCCCTTGAAAATCTTCTGGATGGTGTATGGACTCAGGAGATTGTAGTTGATGCAGTCCAGGCGGTCAGGGTCCTTGCGGCCGTCACGCTTTGGCCACTTCTGGGCGTCACGGACGGTACCCACGCTCCTGAGGTTCACTCCGGGCACCAGATATGTTGTGTTCTGTTGCTCTATGAGGTATGAAAACGGCAGATGGGATGTGTCTGAATGGGTTACGTGGCGGCCCATCACAAGTGAGAAGGCACCGACTCTGGAAGGCCAGAGGATGTAAGAATCGGAAGCGGTTTTGGCTCCCCTTTCCAGGATACCCTGGTGGATGGGGCCAAGCTTGTACATGTGGTTGCTCTGGTTTGAGCCGCTACCGGCGTTCATGAATGAGAACATACCGGCAATCAGGAGCGTGCTCTTGTGGTGAGTAACGGTGAAAGGCCCGGCAAAGATGGCGCAGGCTTCTCCGTTCTCTCCCTGACAATTGCTGAAAAACAGGGAATCAGAAGCACTGTAACCATGGCCAAGATGGCAGGCCTGTCCCACGAAGCAACGTTCAATGGTGGTATTATCGGCCACATGAGAGCCGCTGCATATTATGAAATCATCGGCAATGACACCATGTGCAATGGTTACAGGGGCAAACTTATTGGAATGCACCGTTCCGTTACGGAGACGGCTGGCACCGCTGATTACGGCATAGTCCCCTATTTTCACACCGTTGATATGGCGGGTATTGCGGATGGAAACATAGTCTCCTATGCGGCCTCGCTCAGAAACCTGTGAGGCTGCATATTCCTCAATCATCTCATTGATCTTCCTGATAAGGAGCGGCCTGTGCCTGTACATAGCAAGGACGTATGCTATCTGGGCGCTCATGCGGTCATAGATTTTTACCTCACGGCCACCGGTTTCGTTCAGGACAGATACTTCCACACCATTGCCGAAAGTGCTTGTCCCCTCATTGAGAAGAAGGTCCACGTTCTCAATGTATGTGTGGGAACCTATATCATAATTGGCAACGTAATTGGTTACATTCTCAATCAGGGAATCATCTCCTACGGTGACATTGTGAAGGGTGCATTCCCTGAGGCCGGAATGCTTCCTGATGCCTCCAGGGAGGGTGAAAACCTCAGTGAACTGTCCAAACTTAACAGTCCCTGAAAAACGTACGCCGCGAACATAATTAAGAGCCTCGGGGTCTGTGCAAAACACGGTGCCCCAGTCTTCGGCGCGGCAACCGCGGCTTATGAGCAGGTCTATCTGCTCCTGTGTAAGTTTTTTATAATTCATTTGTCAAATTACAAATCATTGTTCCTTTACTGAGCGGGACTTCCAGTCCAAGTACCGGGCGGGTGCCGTCATGAGCCCTCCATAACTTGATAATGTTTCCGCTTCCATTTTCCATCAGCCCCCGTTCAGGGGTTTGGATTATAAAATAATCGGCCTTTCTGCCTTTAAAACGCTCTGAGTCCGTGCCCTGCATAGTTATGCGCACATTCCTGAATCCCCCCCCAAGATAAGCCTTGGCCTCACAGGTTTCACCGGCCTCAAGATTGATATCCCGCATCATGAACAGCATGGAAAAGATTTCCATGGTACGGCCGTCATTGGGAAGACAGGTATTTTCTGGTTCTTTGCCATGTAACTGCCGGTGATAATAAATGCTGTCTTCCAAATATCGGCACTCATTATAGCCTTTTTTATAGGCATAGCTATAAAACAGGGGTTGCATGTCTGAGGCCTTCAAATATAGGATTGCAGTATACTCAGGGTTCAAGAAGAGCTTGAAAACGGGCTGTACGGTAATACGTGCATCGCTTCTGAATACATCCTTCCCTTCCCAGGTGTCTTGGGTAAGAGGAATGACCCCCGTTGCCACCTTGGTATTCAGCACTCCAAGTTTGTACCTTACCTCATATATCAGTTTTTCAGATGAATGAGGAAGCACGGACTGAAGCGCTATTATAAATATCAGTAAGCTTCGCATAAACTTTCTATCCTGTCAAGTAATTCCTTCACCGAATGTGTCCTGGCTCTCATGCAATAGCGGACTTCATTATCACAAAGCAGGCATTTTCTGGGAGGTAGACCCGCGGCGGCGCGGTCTGTTCCGGGAACATCTATATCCATCAGGCGTCCAAGTGGATGAGTCTCCTCTATCTCAACAGCTTTCACTTTTGCCTCAAAAGGAGTGTCTTCCACTATGAAATAACCTTCAAATCCGGTTTCAAGGTCTTTTAATTCCTTGAAAACGGGCTTAAAAGCATTGTCTATGGCATCAACAGCCGCGGATGCAATCTTAAGTGACATGGCATTCCGTTTCTCGGGACCCGGAAGCTGTACAGTAAGGCATAAAAGCGCCCGTCCGGGGAACTGATGAAGCAGTTCCCCCTGACGGGCAGCCCTTTTGTCACGGCTATCCAGTAATTCCTGAAGTGATATCACTACTTGATGTTATAAATCTTGTCCAGCACGGAGCCGTCACGGTTCATAACTATGCCAACAACCTTTTCCCCGAAAGGAAGAGGATCAGGAGTGCCGATGATTGAAGACGCCTTGGCAGCAAGATCCTTGATGTCTACCACATTGAGACCCGCCTCCTTCAGTTTTTCTGCTATTTCCGGACGTGCGGGATTCACGGCAATGCCGTATTCCGTCACCACAACGTCTACGCTCTTTCCGGGAGTAATGAGGGTGGTGACCTTTGGCACCACGCACGGGATACGGCCACGCAGGAGCGGGCATACGATGATGCTGAGTGCGCTGTCTGCGGCGGTATCCTGATGGCCGCCGATGGCTCCGCGGATAATGCCGTCGCTGCCCACAAGCACGTTCACATTGAACTTAGTATCCACCTCAAGGGCGCTAAGAATCACAATGTCAAGGGCGTGAGTGGCGCTTCCAAGATGCTCTCCTGAAGCATATTCCACGGCCGATACTTCCTGATGCAGAGGGTCATTGTGGATGGATTCCGCTGCAACCTTGTCAAAGGACTGTACATCTATAAGCTTGCCGATAAGGCCTTCCTGGTGGAGTTTCACCATATGGGCGGTGATGCCGCCAAGGGCAAAACTGGCCTTAATCCCGCGTGAAATCATCTCCTCACGGATGTACTTCACGGCAGCAAGGGAAGCTCCTCCTGTACCTGTCTGGATACTGAAGCCATCCTTGAAGTAACCGGAGTTAATGATCACTTTTGCAGCCTGTTTGGCAAGGAGGATGTCACGTGGGTTTTTGGAATCACGGATGGCTCCGGAAGAAATCTTGGAACTGTCTCCAACGCTTTCCACAACCACTACGGACTCTACGTCTGCGGCAGAGATGGACTGTGGCATATTGGGATATTCCACAAGGTTATCCGTGAGCACTACAACGTGCTTGGCGTATCTGGCGTCCGGAAGGGCATAGCCCAGTGAGCCGCAGACACTCTTTTCACCGTGACCGGTGGCGTTGCCAAGTTCGTCGGAGGACGATGCTCCAAGGAAGGCCACGTCAATCTTCAACTCCCCTTTTGCAATTGCGCTGCCGCGGCCGCCGTGAGAGCGGAACACGACAGGCTCTGCAAGAAGGCCGTGGGAGATTGCATCGGCAAGTTCTCCACGCAAGCCTGAGGTTGAGATTCCGGTGATAACGCCGTTTTTGATATGCTCGATAAGAGGCTTATGGACATCCGAGAGGCTGGATGCGGCCAGTTTGAGGTCCTTGAACCCCATCTGGGCCAGTTTATCCACAACCATATTTACAACCTTGTCTCCGCCACGGAAATGATGGTGGAAAGAGATAGTCTGTCCATCCTTAAGGCCACTCAGTTGGATGGCCTCTTCAAGGGATACTACTTTTGAGTTTCTCATAGTGCTTCCTCCTCAGATATGACGCCGGCGGCTACTGCCAGGGCAATTGTTCTTTCGGCCCTCAGGACAACCGGACGGTCTACCATCTTACCGTTTACTGCTATTACGCCGGAGCCCTTTGCCTGGGCCTCCTTGATGGCGGCAACAACGGCGCGGGCCTTGTTGATTTCCTTCTCAGTGGGAGTGAATACCTCATTTACAACCTCAATCTGACGGGGATTGATGATGGATTTACCGTCAAAGCCAAGGGTTTTGATGAGTTCAACCTCCTTGCGGAAAGTTTCCATGTCGTCAAGGTTGGAGTACACAGTGTCAAAGCAGGCGATGCCTGCGGCACGTGCGGCAACCACAATCTGCTCACGGGCAAGGAGCAGTTCTGCGCCGCCCGGGGTGCGGTTGGTCTTGAGGTTTGCGCTGTAGTCCTCTGCGCCAAGGGCAATGCCCATCATACGCTTTGAGGCAGTTGCAATGGAATATGCGTTCACAATGCCGAGGGCGCTCTCAATAGCTGCCATAATCTGCGTGCGGCCAACTGCGCCAATCTCTTCCTCCACCTTGAGGATTTCGGCCTCAAGTTCACGGACTTCATCGGCCGTCTCCGTCTTGGGCATGCGGATTACGTCTACGCCGGCTTTTACCACAGCCTCTACGTCTTTCTTGCCGTATGGCGTATTGAGAGGATTGATGCGGACTACCATCTCAGTGCTGCCGTAATCAATGGATTTGAGCGCGTTGTGCACAAGAAGGCGAGCAGCGTCTTTCTCTGCCATTGTTACTGAGTCTTCCAGGTCCAGCATAATGCTGTCGGGGCCGTAGATGTGGGCATCGGCCATCATTCCGGGATTATTGCCCGGAACGAACATCATGGTTCTCCTTAGTCTTTCCATACGTCATTTCCTGTTGCGCGCACAGCCGCAGCTGTAACGCGAGCCCTTATTGTGCAGTCAAGTGCACCCTTATCTATGGCGTCCACATGCGCATCCTTGATTCCAAGGCCCTCAAGGGTATCGGCAATCAAAGCCCTGATCTGCCTCCCGAACTGTGCCTCCACTGAACTCTGAAGTTCTACTTCCAGCCCCTTTCCGGGGCCGATTTTTACCATAATATCTCCGGACTCAAGAGTTCCGGCTATTGCTTCTTTCATTTCATGAAAGTTTAAATGTTTACGTTACCCCCTCCCGAAACCCCTCCCCCCGGGGGAGGGACTTGATATGAGGAAGGGCTTTATCCTTGATGTGCGGGTCTCAAGAGATCCAGTACTACTTTTACGGGGTTGAAGGTTTCTACGGGAACTTCCACAAAGAGGGTGTTCCAGTCACTCATGGAGCCGTTCCAGAGACCGGGAAGTTCAAGGGCCTTGAGTTCACGGCCTTCGAAACTCTTGGAGCTTATGAAGCCGGCCTGGGGATCTACGTGGTCAAGGAGGTTGAATTTACCGCCCTTGTAGTCCTTCAGGCAGCACACAAGATCTACGGGATTGAAGTGAGTGGCGTGGGACATCGCCGCCATTGCTCCTGCATCATCCTTATTGATCTGGACACTTTCAAGGATCTGGAGGCTGGTGCAGCCATCCTTGCCTGCAATGATGTAGGGACCGCCGCCGGGTTCACCCTCGTTCTTCACCATGCCACATACGCGGATGGGACGGTTGAGTTTTTCGCGGAGCATCTGGATTCTGTCGGCCTCACCGTGGGCAAGGGGCATCTGGATGCAGAGTTCCTTGTCAAGGAAGTTCTCTATTTCGTTGCAAAGCTGCACTGAAGGGGCTGCGTCCAGTTTACGGAGGTAGTCAAAGACCTTGTCCCTTAACTGGAGGGCAACGCCCATGAGCACCTGCTTGTACTCTGCGGTGACGGGCAGAAGCTTCTCATGTGCAACATTGTCTATATTCTTTATGCTTACAAGTTCATCCTCCACCTTGTTAAGGTTGTAAATGAGGGCGCCGTGACCTGCGGGACGGAAAAGGAGGGAACCGTCGGCCTTACGGAAAGGCTTGTTCTCCATATCCACGGCAACTGTGTCAGTGGCCTTGTCCTGGAAGGTGAAATTGATGTTGTATTTTACGCCGTAGCGTTTCTCGTAGGCTTCCTTCACCTCTGCGATAGCCTCCTCGAACAAGGCCTGGTGCTCCGGGGAGATGGTGACAGTGAGGTTGCAGGTATCATCGGCGTTACGCATATATTCCTGAGCCTCCACAAGGTGCTCTGCGATTGCGGTACGCACTTCCTGAGGATAACGATGGAACTTGAGGACACCTTTGGGCTTACTGCCATATGCCAGGCCTTCTTCCTTCAGAAGGGCCTTCAGGGCCTTGAGCCTGTATTCCTTTGAATCGGCCGGCTCTCCAAAGAGTTCCGGGGTATAGAATGCGAAATCCTTGATCTTGGCCGCCAGCTTGTAGCCGGGGGCATCGGCAGGAAGATCCTCCCCTGCCTCAAGTTTTGCAAGGCCGCTGAACTGGTCCTTGAACATGCGGGAGGCTGCACCGGAGGCGGGAACGAATTTGCTCTTGCCCTTGATATCGGCCTTCTTATAATACTCTACGGCCTTGGCAACGGCCTCTTTGTCAAGCACCTTGATGCCGCGCTCCGGAGTTGCAGGGCCGACGATTTTCATCCAGGGAAAACCTGACTTGAAATGCTCAATCTGATCTTTGACGCCGGCTGTGGTTGCGCCGCGTTCCTCGATCTGAAGGATGTCTTTTGGGGTTAGCATAGTGTTATGGTTCAAAATAAAACTCTCGTCTGTAGTTGTACTCACTGCGAAGCTTCTCAAAGTTGGAAGGATTCACGCGGAAAAGGAAATCGTCCGTGAAGATAGGATAATTGTACTGCAGGGCAGCTGCTATCTCTCCCTGGGTTTTGCCCTGGACATTAATGGCCTTGGGTTTCAGGGCATCTTCTATGGACGGGCTGAAAAACTCCAGTTCCTTTATTCCGAAATGCCTCGCAGGCATCAATGAGAATCTGGCTCACGTTGGGTTCATTGCACCAGGTATCAAGGACAATGGCGCCAAGTTTTGGGCGCGCCCTGAGTAAGGCCGACTCATCGACAACTTCCCCGCGGGATGCATTTATAAAGATGGTGCCGGGCTGAACCTTCTCAAAAAAAGAGTCCCCGCACATTCCATGTGTGGATTCATCAAGGGGTACGTGGATGGAAATGATGGAGGCTTCATTAAGGAGAGTATCCAGACACACAAAGCCCTCATCCCCTTCCTGGGCAGCTCTTGGAGGATCATTGAGGAGCACCTTTAGACCCAGCATGCGGGCCATATGCTCTACTTTCCTGCCTACATTCCCAACGCCTACAATGCCCAGGACGGCCTCTTCCATCTTGATGGCGCGCCTGGAAGTGACGGCATACATTGCAGAAAAGATATAGTTTGCAACTGCGCCGGCATTGCAGCCCTCCGCGTTCTTAACTTCAATTCCGTTCTCATGGCACCATTGGAGATCTATGTGATCAGTGCCGATTGTGGCGCTTGCAATCATCCTGACTTTAGTTCCCTCAAGGGTTTCCCTGCAGCAGCGGGTGCGGGTACGTATGACAATGGCATCAGCATCCATCATAGCCTCACGGTCTATGGATCGGCCATCAAGATAGACGACCTCCGCATAGGGTTCCAGAACTCCTTTCAGGAAGGGTATGTTGGTATCTGCTACAATTTTCATAAAAACATACAAATATAATCATATTTGTTGGGATAAACAATTGCCTGCGCCCTTTCACTTGACAATGAAAAAATCGGCAAAAGTTTTTGCTAATTCAAAAAAAAGCATTACATTTGCAGTCCCAAAAGGGAAAACGGGGTATTAGCTCAGTTGGTAGAGCGTTTGAATGGCATTCAAAAGGTCAGGAGTTCGATTCTCCTATGCTCCACTCCTTAAATGATTGAAA
>CACXNH010000058.1 GCA_902768955.1 uncultured Bacteroidia bacterium
GCCGACATACCAGATACAGTACCATTTGCATGAGCGACTAATTTACCAGAACGAGCGGTTTTCCCTGTGCGAATAAGATCAGCGGTCTACTCGGCGTTAAAGATAATATCATCTTTCTTTAAATCTTCTACATGTGGCCCACCAGGAATCAGTTCCCAAACACCATCACGAACACGGCTTTCCTAGCCTATTTCGTTTACAAGAGCAGATTCATCACGACCAACAGTCCAATCCTAACTTCCGCTAGCATAAGCACGAGAGAGAGAAGTAGTCCCAGTACTCGCTCTTGGTGCCCTTCTCACGGACATCGGAGAACCACACGCTCTGGTCTCCGGCATGGTTTATAACATAGTCCATGTAGATGCGGATATTGTGCTCATGGGCCTTGTTTATAAGGTTCTGGAAGTCTTCCTCCGTACCGTATCGCTTCTCGATGGCGGTGTAATCCTTTACGTCGTAGCCGTGGTAGCTCTGTGCGGGATGGATGGGAGAAAGCCACAGGCCGGTTACGCCTAGTTTATCGAAGTAATCCAGGCTCTCCGTAATGCCGTTAAGGTCTCCGTAGCCGTCTCCGTTTGAATCCTTGAAGGAGAAGATGTTGATCTGGTAGGTGATGCCGCTAAGCTTCTTGTCCGGTGAGAGATTGGGGTCATAATCCCCTTCTCCGCCATACTCGGGCTTACCTTCGGCCTCATGAGTCCAGGCGCTTCCTGCAGTGAGGATGTATGCAATCCTGTTCTCAGCGGCAAGGTAGATGTCATAGGTTCCGGGGGCTAAAGAAATATTGGCGCCATCCGCCGCCATATCCAGTTTAGAGCCGATTGCAGCCTCTCTGGCACCTTCTTCAAGGTATTCACCGTAGCCTAAGTTGCTGCCCCAGGAACGGTTCTGGCGGAACTTGAACATTTCTCCGGAAGCAACGGTCACTTCACGTGCAACTTCCCAGTAGCCTTCTGTGTCCATGGGGAAATCGGTGTCCCAGTTGGTTCCTTCAAGCGTGCCGATGAGTGTCCAGGAGCTGGAGCCGAACTTAACTACGTCCGGTTCCTTGCCCTTTCCGGTGACGCCGGGATTGGCGGGGTCCTCCACCTGAGTGAGGGTTGTTCCATCCCATACGAAGAACAGGGTATTGAGGATGGTGAGGTTGCTCCAGAGTTCATCCGTGGTGTCCGGAGCAGGATACTGATCCGCGCCGTTATTGCTCAGGATGAGGTTGATTCCGTTGATACCGCTGAAGCCGGATGCTTCCCAGTATGTCCAGGTGTAGTCCCCGAACTGCTTGGTGCCGGCGGCATATGTTCCGGGCCAGGCACCATATGGCTGGAGTTCACCGGAGCCCACGTATGCGTACATGTAAGGTTTGGACCACGTCGAGTTGTTCAGGACATATATTCTCACGTTCTCTCCCTTCTCAGCCTCTGCCACGGCGTCTCCGTGGGTGAAGGTTGCGCCTGCCTCAAGGGCGTACAACAGCATGAAGGTGGGCTGGATGTAGAGGTCATAGGTGCCGGCGGGGAGGCTGAAGTTTGCTCCGTCATCGGCCAGTTTATAGCGTTTGTCAAGTTCCAGGGACCTGTTGGTGGCGCCAAGGTTCACGGCCCAGTCTCCGTCCTTTCTGAACTTGAATTCGCCGCCTTCTTCAACAACAACGTCAAATGCGGCTGTCCAGCCGTAGGAGGGCTCTTCCAGCATGGGAAGATCCTTGGTCCAGCCAAGGTTCATGATGCTTCCGGTTACGCTCCAGGTGGTTTCCTCTGTGAAATCCTCCCTGGGGATGACAACGGTAGAAGTGTCAGGGCCGTCGTCTTCCGGGTTCTCAGGGTTTTCCGGGTCTTCAGGGTCAGGTTCCGGCTCCGAGGCACCTTTTTCCGCCTGCACAAGATTCACTTCCACCTTCACATCGGGATATGCAGTGAGGGAGAATTCAATCTTGCCGGTTCTCTTGGAATCATTGGGGTTTTTGGCTGCCTGAACCGTGACGGTCTTGTTGCCGGCGGCGTTCTCAGGGTAAGTGGTTACCCAGGGGGCATCGGCCTTGGCAATCCAGGCACCGCTTGCCTCTATCATCACAGTCTTGATGCCGCCTTCCCCGGCAAAGGGCAGGGACTTTTCCGAAGCCTTCAGCACAGGGACCTCCTGATTGATTGGCTCCGGCCTGCAGGACATAATGGGGATAAGCATCACAAATGCCATCAAAATGGCCTTAAAGCCACAAATACTCTTGAAACAGTCTCTCATTGAGTTCTGGTTTAGTTCTGTTTAGTGCTTTTATACTATGTTATAATTATACCTTACAAAGGTAGTCATTAATAGCCATGTTCGCAGCTCCGTTCGTCCCTGTTTTGTTTACCTCCGCTCACAAAACTCGCCCGTTCGTCAAATATGCCGTCTATCCGGCCAACGAATCACACCCGGGGATAAAAAGGGGTTGCAGAGGTTGTAGAAATTGATTAAATTTGCGTGATAGTAACACTTCAAACTATGAAGCCAAATGAATTTGACGTTATAATCATAGGCGGCGGCATCACTGGGGCCGGAACGCAGAGAGACTGCGCCATGAGAGGCCTGAGAACCCTGCTTATTGAGCGTTCAGACATTGCCACAGGTGCCACCGGACGCAATCACGGGCTCCTTCACAGCGGAGCGCGGTATGCGGTGAATGATGCGGAATCGGCCAGGGAATGCATTGAGGAAAATATGATTCTGAGGCGCATCGCCGCCCACTGCATAGATGAGACCGACGGCCTTTTCATCACTCTCCCGGAAGATGATCTTGCTTATCAGCAAACATTTGTCCAGGCGTGCCAGAACGCTGGTATCAATGCTGAGATTATTGACCCGGACCTTGCAAGGAGACTGGAGCCTTCCGTGAATCCCGCCCTGATCGGTGCAGTCCGTGTCCCGGACGGAAGCGTGGATCCTTTCCGCCTTTGCGCCGCCAACATGCTTGACGCAAAACTCCACGGCGGGCAGGTTCGCCTGCACACGGAGGTCACCGGCTTCATTCGCGAAGGAGACGCAATAACAGGAGTACATACCCGTAACATTGCCGGTGAGGAGCAGGACTATTACGCCCCTGTCACCGTCAATGCCTGCGGAATCTGGGGGCACGGAATTGCCTCATTGGCCGGTGTGAACGTGGGGATGTTCCCAGCAAAGGGCGCTCTTCTCATCTTTGCCCACAGGGTGAACAATATGGTGATAAACCGTTGCCGCAAGCCTTCCAATGCCGATATCCTTGTACCCGGAGACACCGTATGCGTGATTGGGACCACTTCTACCCGCATCCCGTTCGAGGAATGCGACCACGTAGCCGTGACCCCGGACGAAGTAACCCTCCTCATAACCGAAGGAGCCAAGCTGGCGCCGTCGCTTTCTTCCACCAGAATTCTCCGTGCCTATGCTGGCGTAAGGCCCCTTGTGAGTGCCGATGACGACCCTTCCGGACGCAACATTTCCCGCGGCATAGTGTGCCTGGACCACGAGGTCCGTGACGGAGTCAAGGGCTTTATCACAATAACCGGCGGTAAACTTATGACCTACAGGCTTATGGCAGAGATCGCAACCAATGCCGTGTGCCAGAAACTTGGCATAGACAAGCCCTGCGAAACCGCCACCACTCCCCTTCCCGGAAGCGAGGAAAAATCCTATGAGGAGGTGGCCCAGAAGATATGGGAAACTCCTTCGCTGGCCCAAAAGGCAGCGGCTTCCAGAATGGGTACCAGGGCGTCCCGCCTCCGCACCGGAGACCGCCATGACGACGCCCTCATCTGCGAATGCGAGGAAGTGTCCGTCGGCGAGATCAACGCAGCCATAGACCGTCTGGAGGCAAGCACCCTAACTGATTTGCGCAGGCGCACACGCGTGGGCATGGGCACCTGTCAGGGAGAGTTCTGCGCCTGCCGTGCAGCCGGCCTCCTAGCCAAGGCCCACGGGTGCATAGAAAGGGAACGCAAGGACCTTGCCGATTTCCTCCAGGAGCGCTGGAAGGGCAACTTCCCCATAGGATGGGGAGACACTCTCCGTGAAGCTGAATACACCCAGTGGGTTTATAAACACGTATTAGGCCTATAAGGGAGGGAAAAACGTAAACATTTTATATTTCATGAAATGAAGTTTGACGTTGTAATCGTTGGTGGCGGGCTTGCCGGAATGGCAGCCGGCATAAGCCTTCAGAAAGCCGGTCTTTCTACGGCCATAATATCTGGCGGCCAGAACGCCCTGCACTTCTTTTCCGGTACATTCGAGAGTCTCACTGTCCCGGAGCCCCGCCTGGCCACCCTTTTCCAGGAGGCCGGGATTCCCGTCCACTACAAGGAGGGTGTGCGCCTCATGCCTCTTGGCTCCTTTCGCCCGGCCGCTCTTTCTCTTGAAGACATCAGTATCTTTGACAAGCCAAAAATCGGCCGGAAAGCCCTTGTGGTCAACTTTCTTGGCTACCACGACTTCTTCTCTTCATTCCTGGCCGATGGCCTTGAGAAAGAGGGCATGGAATGCCGTATCCGCTTTATTTCCCTGCCGGAACTTGAGCAGCTTCAGCTCTCTCCATCTGAGATGCGCTCTGTCCAGATTGCACGCAAGATGGACCGCGTCTGGGAAAAGGTGGTGCAGGAAGTTCGCGTGCTCCTGAAGGATGAAGATACCGTGGTGCTGCCGCAGGTTTTCGGCCTTCTGGACCCTTCTGTTCCAAGCCGCATCCGCCAGGGGATTCCAGCCCAGGTTGTCTTTGCCGGAACCATGCCCCCGTCCGTTCCCGGGATCCGCACCCAGATGCTTCTGAAACGCCGTTTTGAGGTGCTGGGAGGCACTTTTCTTGGAGGAGATGAGGCACTTAGGGCGCACATCCACCAAGGCGTTGTTCACAGCATAGTGACGCGTAACCTGGACTCCCATTACATAGAGGGACAATGGTTTATCCTTGCAACCGGCGGATATTTCTCCAAGGGCCTCAGGACCAATCCGTTCGAGGTCTCGGAGCCTGTTTTCGGCCTGGATGTTGAATGCGCCCCTGACCGCAATGAGTGGTACAATCCGTCCTTTGCGGGAGACCAGCCCTATATGGCCTACGGCGTAAAAACCGATGAAACCCTCCACGGCTTCCGTGATGGCGCTCCACTTCAGAACCTCTTGGCAATTGGCTCCGTCCTTGGCGCCACCCGTAAGGAATTCGGTTCTGCCGCCGGAATGGCAATCAATACCGCATTCGCCGCTTGCGACGAGATCCTTCGTCGCTCTGCTCCTCAGGATGACACCTGTCATTCTGAGCGAAGCCCGAAGGGCGAAGCCGAAGAATCTCAAAAGGAAATGTAGTATGAAACTTCAGGAATATACTTCCAGTTCCCACAATTTTGAGGAATGCATGAAGTGCACAGTGTGCACCGCATACTGTCCTGTACTGCAGGTGAATCCCCTCTACCCCGGTCCCAAGCAGGCCGGTCCGGACGGTGAGCGCCTGCGCCTCAAGGACCCGTACTTTTTCAACTACGCCCTCAAATACTGCCTCAACTGCAAACGCTGTGAGGTAGCCTGCCCGTCCGGCGTGGATGTGGCAGACCTTATCCAGAGCGCACGTATAAAGTATGAGAATCAGCCCCCGAAACTACGTGACGTCATGCTGGCAAACACTGATTTCATGGGCAGCGTGGCCCGTCCTTTTGCGCCCATAGTGAACGGCGTAACGGGCCTTGGAGTCACCAAACAGGCCCTGGACTGGACGCTGGCAATTGACCGTCACCGCACATTCCCCAAATACAGTGCCCGCAGCTTTGAGGGCTGGCTTAAGCGCCGCCGCAAGGAGCAGGCGGCTTTCCCTGAGCAGGTTGCCTATTTCCACGGCTGTTACGTGAACTACAACTATCCCAAGCTGGGTAAAGACCTTGTGAAAGTACTGAATGCACTTGGTGTTGGCGTGCAGCTCCTTGAAAAGGAGAAGTGCTGCGGAATAGCACTCATCACAAACGGGCTTTCCAAGCAGGCCACAAAGCAGGCGACGCATAACGTGGAAGTGCTTAAAAAGGCTGTCGGGGAAGGCGGACTCAAGGTTATAACCACATCATCCACCTGCACGCTCACTCTCCGGGATGAATACCCCAACCTCCTAGGAGTGGACAACTCTGAAGTCCGTGATGCCATCCAGATGGCAGTACGCTTCATCTTTGAAAAGCTTGAGAAGGGCGCTACGCTTAAATTCAAGGCCGATTACCACAGAAAGGTTGCCTACCATGTCCCCTGCCACATGGAAAAACTGGGCTGGGGCGTATTCTCGGAGAGGCTCCTCAGGATGATACCCGGCGTTGAGTTCACGCTACTGGAATCGGCCTGCTGCGGCATTGCCGGCACATACGGCTTCAAGAAAGAGAATTATGAGGCCTCCCAGGCAATAGGCGCCGCCCTCTTTGACCAGATAAAGAATGTGAATCCCGATGTAGTTGCCTGCGACTGCGAAACCTGCAAATGGCAGATAGAGATGAGCACCGGCTACACCGTTATGAATCCAATATCAATATTAGCAGAAGCACTTGAATAGTCCCGTCTGTCATTCTGAGCGAAGCCCGAAGGGCGAAGTCGAAGAATCTCATTTTGAAAACAACTAAACTGAATATGAAACGTTTTGCATTACCTTTAGTGATCATCGCCGCAGTATCCTGCGGGACATCGGCCCCTCACGGCCCCATTGACGTACAGGCCCACCGCGGAGGCGCGGGTCTGTACCCGGAAAACACCATCCCTGCCATGAAAAACGCCCTGGACATGGACGTCAATACCCTGGAATTCGACCTACATCTGTCCAAGGACCTCCAGGTCGTGGTTTCCCATGACCCTTATTTCCATGAGCGTTACGCAACCCGCCCCGACGGCTCACTTGTGAAAAAGGGAGACCCCAAGGAATACCTCTACACAATGCCCTACGACAGCATTGCAAAGTACGACGTAGGCCTGAGGCCCGTAGACCGCTGGCCGGATCAGGTGAAGGTTGCCGTGGCAAAGCCCCTGGCATCGGACCTCATTGATTTCACGGAAAGCTACGCCAGCACCCCCGTAAACTACAACATTGAAATCAAATCCGTGGACGATGAAGGTGAAGGCACTCTGTGGCCAGACTACAAGACCTTCTGCGACGTCTGCATTCCCCTCCTCCTCTCAAAGAACTTAGGAGACAGACTTATCGTCCAGAGCTTTGACACCCGTGCCCTCAATTATATCCACCAGAAGTGGCCGGAGGTAACCCTTTCCTACCTGACAGAGCCTTTTGCAGGCGGCAACATTGAAAAACTCCTTGGAAAACTTGATTTCACGCCACAGTGGTGGAGTCCGGAATCCCACGTTGTCACAAAGAAAAACGTTGCCTGGTGCCACTCCCACGGCATCGGCGTAGTTCCCTGGACCGTAGACAGCAAGGCCGAAATGCGCCGTATGGTTAAATGCGGCGTGGAAGCCATCATCTCCAACTATCCGGACCGTCTGATTGAAGTAGTAAGATAATGATCAGTTTCCTTAAACAACCCGCCTACCTCCCGGCCCAGACTGGCCCTGAGGCCGATTCAAAATACAAACGTCTGCGCGCCCAGGTGTTCCTTGGAGCGTTCATCGGCTATGCCGGTTTCTATCTGGTTCGTAAGAACCTGTCACTGGCCATCCCGTTCATGGCGCCCCTTGGATTCCAGAAGGCAGAACTTGGCTTTGTACTGGGTATCAATGCCGCCGCTTATGCCCTTTCCAAGTTTCTTATGGGAAGCGTCTCTGACCGTTCAAACGCCCGCGTATTCCTTCCCCTGGGCCTTATTCTCAGCGCCCTCTCGATGGCATTCATGATTGTCCCCATAAAGTATATCGGGGCCGATAACAAAGCCCTGGCCATTGTGGTGATGGGTATCCTCAATGCCTGCGTGGGTTGGTTCAACGGTATGGGCTGGCCTCCATGCGGCCGTATAATGACTCACTGGTTCTCCGCCGGGGAGCGCGGTACCATGATGAGCATCTGGAACTGCGCCCACAACGTGGGCGGCGGGCTGGTGGGCCTTATGGCCACTTATGGAGCCATTTGGTTTGGAAGCTGGTTCTACGGCGCGCACACGGAACTTTACTTCCTGATTGGCACATTTGCATTCCCTGCCGCGGTGGCGCTTTTAATTGCTGTTCTGGCATTCCTGCTGCTGCGCGACACCCCTCAGTCCTGCGGTCTGCAGTCAGTTGAAGCCTGGCGCAACGACTACCCCAAGAACTACTCCGAGAAGCACGAGGAAACGCTATCGGCCAAAGATATCTTCTTCAAGTATGTCCTCAACAACAAATTCCTCTGGTTCATAGCGCTGGCCAACGCCTTTGTGTACATGGTGCGCTACGGCTGCCTGGACTGGGCTCCCACCCTCCTTACGGAAAAGGGAATAGACATCAAGTCCATGGGCTGGGCATATTCCGCCTATGAATTTGCCGCCATCCCCGGCACCATCATCTGCGGATGGCTGTCAGACAAAGTATTCCATGGCCGACGTGCCCTTCCTACCATCATCTTCATGGCCCTGGTGCTTGTGTTCGTGGTGCTTTACTGGCAGTTTATGGACAATATCACCATTGTGATGATCTGCCTTATCGGCATAGGATTCTTCATCTATGGTCCAGTGATGCTCATCGGCGTACAGGCGCTAGATCTGGCTCCAAAGAACGCCGCCGGCACGGCCGCCGGCCTTACCGGCTTTTTCGGCTACTTCTTTGGCACCTTCCTCCTTGCCAACTGGATACTGGGCATGGTTGCCCAGTCCATGGGCTGGAACTCCACGTTTGTGCTGCTTATAGCCGCCTGCATCTTATCTATGCTCTTTATGGGCCTCACCCTTAAGGAAGAGCGAAAAGTCTAATTCCCTAACCATCAGCACATTAACAGTATAGCGGTGCACCTACAAGTGCACCGCTATACTGTTAAACGGCTGATTCTCTGCTAGTTATGCGCCAGGGCTAGAAGACCAGAAGGAAGAGGCCTGCTGCCAGAGCGGCGCCGGTCATGGGGCCGCAGACGGGCACCCAGCTGTACCACCAGCCGCTGGAGCCTTTACCCTCAATGGGGAGCACGGCATGTGCACAGCGGGGGCTGAGGTCACGGGCGGGGTTAAGGGCATAACCAGTGGTAGCGCCAAGGGACATACCCAGAGACATGATGAGACAGGTTACGGGCCATGAGCCGATAGCGCCTGTGGAAGCGCTCACGGGACCCACCTGGAAGGCATTTCCCTGAGTACCCAGGGCAAGGATCACAAACACCAGCACGCAGGTGGCAATTACCTCCGAGAGGAAGTTCCTCCAGGGATTTGCGATGGCCGGCATGGTGCAGAAAGTTCCAAGCATGGTATCAGGCTCTGAGGCGGTTGCCTTGTAGTGGTCCTTGTAGAACAGCCACACAAGCACAGCACCCACAAAACCGCCCAGCATCTGGGCAACAATATAACCAAGTACAAGGTCCCAGCCAAACTTGCCGGCAATGGCAAGGCCAAGCGTTACGGCAGGATTGAGGTGGGCACCTGAAACCGGACCGGCTACCAGCACGCCCATCATCACCGCAAGGCCCCATCCCAGGGTGATGACAACCCACCCTGCGCCCTTCGCCTTTACCAATTGCATCGGCCCAGCCGTTACGTGCGTCGGTCATGTCCGTGCCGGAAGGAGTGAACGTGCGGTCTGCCTGCCACTGCTGCTTGATCTCATCAAGGGAGCCCCAGAAGCCCACGGCAAGGCCTGCAAGGTATGCAGCGCCCATGGCCGTAGTCTCAACAACACGGGGACGGACTACAGTCGTTTCAAGGATATCGGCCTGGAACTGCATCATCAGGTTATTGGCCGATGCGCCGCCGTCCACCTTCAGTTCTGCCAGCTTCACGCCTGCATCGCGCTCCATTGCGCGGACTATGTCCATGGTCTGGAATGCGATGCCCTCAAGGGCGGCACGGGCAATATGGGCAGCCGTTGTGCCGCGCGTAATGCCGCAGATAACCCCATGCGCGTACTGGTCCCAGTAAGGGGCGCCCATACCGGTGAGGGCGGGCACAAAGTATACGCCGCCGTTGTCAGGGACGGAGGCAGCCAGAGCCTCCACCTCTGATGAACTCCTGATTACTCCAAGACCGTCACGGAGCCACTGAACAACGCTTCCGCCCACAAAGATGGAGCCTTCAAGGGCGTAGTTCACTGTGTCCCCAATCTTCCATGCAACAGTAGTGAGGAGATTGTTCATGGAAAGGATGGGCTCCTTGCCGGTATTCATAAGGAGGAAGCAGCCGGTGCCGTAGGTGTTCTTCACGGAACCGGGGGCTGTGCACATCTGGCCGAAAAGGGCCGCCTGCTGGTCTCCGGCGATACCTGAAATTGGAACCTCATGCGCAAAGATGGTGGTTTTTGTATAACCGTAAATCTCTGACGAAGAGCACACCTTGGGCATCATGGAAAGCGGAACATCCAGAAGGTCCAGTAGTTCAGGGTCCCACTCAAGGGTGTTTATGTTGAAGAGCATGGTACGGGAAGCATTGGACACATCCGTGATGTGCACCTCTCCCCTTGTGAGCTGCCATACAAGCCAGGAATCTACGGTACCGAAGCGAAGCTTGCCGGCACTTGCCTTCTCACGTGCACCTGGAACGTTGTCAAGAATCCATTTGATCTTGGTGCCGGAGAAATAGGCGTCTATGATAAGGCCTGTCTTGCGGCGGATCTTCTCCACAAGGCCCTGTGCCTTCAAGTCATCACAGAACTCCGATGTACGGCGGTCCTGCCACACAATGGCATTGTACACAGGTAACCCTGTCTCTGCGTCCCACACAATGGTGGTTTCCCTCTGATTAGTTATGCCGATACCGGCAATGTCCAGACCATTGATTCCAATCTTGGAGATGGCCTGGGCAATTACTGCGGCCTCTGAGGACCATATTTCCATCGGGTCATGCTCCACCCAGCCGGGTTTGGGGAAATGCTGGGTGAACTCCTGCTGGGCGCTGGAGCAGATGTTTCCGTTGTGATCAAAGACGATGGCCCTGGAGGAACTGGTTCCCTGGTCAAGGGCAAGGATATACTTTTTACTCATAGTGCATAAAACTGAGACCCCTCAGTCAGAGGGGTCCCGGTTAAGAATTATTTATTAACTATATAACCTCTGTTTGTGCCGTCCGGATAGATTCCAAGGGAAATCATGTTCCTGACGGTCTTGAGGAAGTTCAGTACCCTTGCCTTGTAAGCGGCAGGATCCTTCTGGAAGGAGTTTGCATGAACTGCGCCGGGGCAAACATACATTTCCTTGTAACCGTGCTTCTTGGCGTCGTAGTTCTTCTGAAGGTGGCTGAACGGGACAAAGTCGTCGGCGTCACCGTGGATGAAGAGCATGGGGACGGTGCTCTTTTCGAGCTGCTCAACTGAAGAAGCCTCCCAGAAGCCCCAGCCGTATTTCTTCTTGGCCACGAGGGATGCGCTCTGGAGTACATCCGGAGGGATGAAACCGAAGCTGTCCTTGCGGTTCTTGTTGAACTGGGATACCACGGAAGTGTAGCCGCAGTCTTCAACAATTGCCTTCACATACTCAGGGAGCTCATCTCCGGAAGCCATCATGACGGTTGCGCCGCCCATGGATACACCGTGGAACACCATGAAGTCGTCGTTGAAGATCTTGTGGGCTTCCTTTGCCCAGATTTCAAGGTCAAGGCGGTCGAACCAGCCCATCTGGATCTCATCACCCTCTGAATAACCGTGATACTGAAGATCCGGGAACAGGACGTTGTAGTTGAACTCGTCCCTATACATGCGTACAAGATAGAGGAACACGAAGTGGTTGTCTCCGTAGCCATGGACTACGATTGCGGTGCCCTGGGCGTTGTCCGGGTCCTTTGCAGGTACGTAGCAGGCGTGGATGTTCTTGTTGTCCCAGCTGGTAGTCCAGACGTCCTTAAGGATGCCCTGGGCCTTGAGGCCGTCGTACCAGGCCGTTGAGCCGGGAAGGAGGGAATCCGCCTTTTCGCGGGTGCGGTCAATATCGGCCACGCCGTGCACTGAAGGTGTAAGCGCATAGCTGGACATGAACTTACCGGCCATGCAACCTGTCATTGAAATGGCCAGAAGGGCAATGGCCACAATGTTGAAAATCCTTTTCATAGTTTAGAACTGATAGTTAATGCCGATACCTATCCAGAGGCCTGCATCAAGGCCGGGAGTGAAGCACTTTGCGAGTTCTGCCGATACGATGAAGTTCTGGTTCATGGCAATCTTAAGGCCGGCACCGGCGCTGTAGATGAACTTCTTGAGGTTGGCCTCATCATAGATAGTGCCGTTGTATGATGCATTGTGCAAAGCATCAAACCGTTCTTTGTTCTTGGCTTCCTTGGGGGTATTCGCAAGGTAATTCCTGTAGGCGCTGAAGTCGTAGGTCACAAGGGCAGGATCCGTTACAATACCCTTCATGACATCTGCCCTGTAAGGCTTGGTGATGATACCGCCGTCAAAGAACGGGTTGAGTGCAACATAGAAATACTGATTGAAGAGCTTGAAACTCACAAGTTTCACACGGAGTTCTGTGTTAACCCATGCCATACCTTCTGAAAGGATACGGTTTTCACGAAGTCCGCGGATGGTATTGGAGGAACCGAATCCCTCAGAGATCATATTGCGCTGGACAAGCAGCGGAACGTTCTGGATCATGTAGATGGGGGTCTCTCCGGCAAGGGTCTGCTGCCAGGCAAAGCGGTATGCAAAAACGGGATTTCCGGCAGGGATGGGAATAGGAATACTCACATAATGACGGAAATACACGCAAGCCTTGAGATACTGGTGCTGGAGTACGTTACCATTCAGGTAAGCCTCTGCCCAGATACCCTTGTTGGGAGCGGCCTCAATGTCACGGGTGTCATATACGACGCCGGCATTCAGTTCAAGTGCAAGACCGCCGTTTTTCTCATCCTCGTGAATTGCGCCAAGCTGAACATACCTGTTATAAAGGGTAACGTCCGTATTGTACTTCTGGACATCATCAAAAGTCTCATTACCAATTTTCTTGATACCATTATCCCTCATGGCCCCCATCTTCCAATACCAGAAGTTGACGCCGGCCGCCCAGTTGAGGTGAGGCACAATCTG
>CACXNH010000059.1 GCA_902768955.1 uncultured Bacteroidia bacterium
TCCTTGCGGCAAGGCCGCGGATGCGGCCCTTACCCTCCGCCAGGACGCGGGAAGCCTCCTTCCTAGCCTCATCGAAGCGCTGCACGTAGATAATGTCGTCGTCTATCCTCCTAAGGTCCTCCAGATAGTCCCTCAGCAGTTTTTCATAGGCAAACTGGGCCGATAAGCCGGCATCCGGATCCTCGTGGTGATGCACTGCCAGAAAGCCCCTCAGACCTCCGTTTTCATATTCATCCCTAAGTTCCCTGGAGCCGTGGGAAAAAACCTCAGAAAGGGTAGTTGCCCTGTCTCCGCTTTTCTCAAATTCATAAAAAGGCGTGAATCCGAAGCCTTTAATAGTTTTCATGGCGGAGACCTCCGCATAATAGGCGGTGTCATTGCGAGGCTGGCACTTATTCAGAAAATCGCGGCTGGTTCTGTCAGTACAATATAGCAGCCACTGCTTTTGATTAGCGAACCGGTCTCCTTTTGTGTCAAAGAAACTGGTCATATAATGATACGTATCCGGATCCATGAAATCCATATAGAAGAGCATCTCCAACTCGTGGGGAATATAGGCCTCGTAAGGATGGACTTTTCTATTGGGACCGCTATCCGTATAATTGTACATCAGGGTATAGGCCATATTGAGGATCCTGCCGATAGCAGGGCCCGTCATAGCGTAGTAAGGGTTGGACGGGTCATTGATGAGCGTAATGTCACTCAGCGGATCTATGGTCTGCACCCTCAGGCAGGCAGTTGCGTAGTCGTTGTCGTCCCCGGCCGATGTGCTTACGGGGAGCCTCAGTGTCTTATTTCTCACGTGAGCCCATTCCTCAAAAAACCACGACGCTATCATATGGGCCGTATCTTTATCAGGGAAGGCGTCGTTACAGAAATTGCTCACGTCCTTGAGCGTACGGACATCCCTCTCCAGGCGTTCCCCGGTTCCCCTTACCGTTCCGCGGAAAGGAAGCGTAGAGACGGGATTCAGGAGGAACATTGCGGCAAAGACACCCTTCTCCTTGTCCAGAGGATAGCGGTTTTCCACTATGTCATGGATCTCCATCATAAGCTCAGGATAGGGAGCCAGCCACTTTTCTATCTGGCCGCGGTAGAGGTATTTCTTTGCAAGGTCTATGTCATCGGCCATACACTGGGAGAGTTCCTCCGGAGTGTTGGCGGTAAGGTGCTTGGATGCATTGTAGGTGATGCCAAGGTCTGCTATGATCTCATCTTCATCCACCGGGACATCCTTCCCGTCCAGGGTCTTTTCTATCTCTTCCCAGGCCCATCGCTTGGCAGGGTCCCTGATTAAAAGGCCCCGGCAGATACGGGCAAGGGGATCCGGCATATCGGCGGGAATGGCTATGCGGCCCTTCACTTTATCGATGGCCAACTGCGTTTCTGCCAGGAACGCTCCCTCCCCCATCCAGAGGGAGAGGATGGTCATGCCAAGGGAGTAGAAATCGGCCTTGGGAGTGAGTTCTATGTAGGTTTTGTCTGCAATTGTGACGGTGTCCGTGTACACCTCCGGGGCAGCATAGATGGGGGTTCGGAGTTGCTGGGTGGCGCATTTTCCGTCCTTGCCCAATTGGTCTGAAATACCGAAGTCACAGAGGACGGTGGACATTTTCTCACGGTCCCTGATAAGGATATTGGCCGGTTTTACGTCCTTGTGAAGGACGCCCGCCGCATGCAGCTTGTCAAGGGCCATGGCGGTGTTGATGGCTATTGCAAGGATCCATTCAGCGTTACCCTTGAGGCCGGCTCTGGCTACGCTCCCCTCAGGGTAGTAGGCCATCAGTTCATAATTCTCCCCGTAATCCACAAGTTCGGCCACATAGCCCTTTGGAAGGCCCTTTATGGCGGGCATGAGGGCCATGTTGGTCCTGAAGCCGGGATTGCACAGTTTGAGGGCATAATCACGCCTGCCGTCAGTCACAAGGTAAAGGACGCCCTCGGAGCCGGTGCCGATCACCTTCTTTACGGTGAGGGAATGCTGCCCTATCTGAAGGGTAGCGCCGGGTTCATACTGCTTTTGGGAACCATCCTGAGGAGCACCACCCTCCGTGGCAGGAGCGGCTGCCGTCTTCTCGATGGCGGCGGTCTTCTGGACGGCGGTCTTCTGAGGGGCCGCCGCAGTTTTCTGCGGCGCTGCTGCAGTCTTCTGGACGTCTTTCAGGAGGTCATTTAAATCGGCCATAAAAAACTACTGTTGTCTTTTATAAACTTTCTTCTCCACTTTTGTGATGCAGAGTTCCGCGCCCGCCGTGCCTTCTTCCACCACCTGCATTGAGTCACAGGTGACCCAGTGGCCGCCGAACTGAGCAACGCAGCACTCTGAGGGGTTGTTGTGAAGGACGTGGCATTCGTTGCACACCCAGCCCATGGTTTCCGTCACCTTAATCCCCCACCAGCGCTCTTCCATCACTTCCATCATGGCAACCTTGCGGGCAGTGTAGTAATTGCGCTGCTCCTGAGGGGTCATACCTGCCGGCGGAAGCATTTCTTCCATCACCTTGTTGGCATCTTCAATGGCTTTCTCATATTCCGCCATAATCTCTTCACGGGTGCGGCCTATCCGGCGGCTTGTGACCTTTGGTTTTTGGGCCGCCGTAAAGCCAACCTTTGCCATCAGGGCCTTGAGACGGAGTTCCGCCTCCGTGGGTTCTTCCGGGGTGCCGTCTTCCGGAGAGCCTGAGGTTTCAAGTTCCGCTTCCAACTGAGCAATCTTAACAAGGAGCCTGGCGGTTTCAATGACCTTTGGGTCCTCTTTGGCCTTTTCCACAGCCCGGCGGGCAGCCTTGGAAAGCGGCTGGCCGCACTGGCGGCAGAAGGGACGGAAATTGCGGATATGGCAGGCGGTGCATTCCACGCCGTCTGAAGGCATACCGCATTCAGGGCAGTCTATGTCATCCGGATGCATAGGGGCGCCGCAGAAGGTGCAGTAATCCACCAGTTTGCCCCCACACACCGGGCAGATCTCATAGTCCGGGCGGTCCAGCGCCGCGCCGCAATGGGGGCACTTCCCGGAAGCGTCTTTCTCCCGGATCTGAGGCTTTTCCTGCTCCCTGGAGGCAGTCCTTTCCTGCTCCCTTGCTCTTGCTGCTGTCATATAGGAGGCTTGGTTAAAGTGTTATAGGGTCTTAACTTTCACAAATATAACGTTTTCATTCTAATAAACAATTGTTTCCGGGATAGAAAAATAATCACTATATTTGAGCAAACTATAAAGTAACACCTATGTCACAGATGCTCACATACCCGGGTTTTTCCGTGGTTTTCATCCAGACTTTCTCCGTGCACCACACAAAGGAGTTCATCCTGCCGGAAGAAGCCCTTGCCCAGATGAACAAAGAATACAGGGACTTTGACAAGGAACGCGGAGTGTCTGTAGAAAAGGCCGATGCCCTTGGGGTACCCATCGCCTGGGTGGAGCGTGACATAGAGAACCAGATTTTCGTGCTGCCGGACAAAAGTCCGCTGGAGGCGCCTGCATCGGCAAAAAAATGTCTGTTCGGGAAAAAGCGCCGCATCCCCATGAAAGGTAATGTGCGCCGATACAGCCTGAGGGGTTTTGACTTCACTATGCCAATAGTCCCAGCTGAGGACGAGTCCATCTATGAGGCCACCCTCAAGGGCCACTGCAACGTGGAGATGAACCTGTTCTTCGGCCATACGGTGAGTATCACGTACCGTTTCCTCTTCGACGGCCACGCGTGCACTCTTTCCCGCCCGGTCACAACGGACCACATCATCGCTTTCCTCAGCAACTGGCTCAGTGCGGAGTTCTGGTCCCAGGAAGAGGGCGGCGACAAAACCAGCATAGACTACCAGACCCATTTTGCCGTAGATGCAATATGGCTGGATGCCGATGGCAATCCTCTGGATAAGCCGGAGTCCATTCCAAACCTTGGCACGGGCCGAAGTTTTGACGGCGTGGCGCTCCGCTACAAGAATTTCATTTATCGGCACTGCTCCCAGTTCAAGGAGGACACTCCTTTTGAAGAGCGCCGCAAGAATATCCGCCGCTGGAGCAAGATGCCTTTCACCGTAGACAATGACCTTCATTACGCTATGGTGGACGTGTGGGAAAACATCCAGCACATTGAACCGGACGGCACTGACCTCTTTGCAACGGACCGCCCCGGGCGCCTCACGGAGGCCCAGATCATAGACCATATCCGGGAAGAGCACAAGGACGAACTAATCGGCCTTCTGTCCCTGTATCCTGAAGAGTGGCCTTACCGTGACCCTGCCGCCTATGACGAAGTCTGCGGGGAAAACATAGCAATAGATACCGACGACCTTGTGCTGGCCGGCAGCAGCCTCTGCGTGGTGATTGGCACTTATGGCAGGCGCGGGGCCGGTGAAGAAGGCGTGAACTGGGTGGAGCACCTCAAGGAGCGCGCACACTACCACGTTTCCTGGCCGGAATACCTCCTTATACTGCAGATGATCCTGGCAAAGAAGTATGTGATCGGCCTTGCTACGGATACAGTTGTTCTCTCCACCCTCAACGCGGAGAAGAAGTCCTCCCAGGACCTCATTGGAGAGAATGCGGCCCTCTCCATGCGCCTCACAAGGATGGTCACGCAACTGGACGTTGTGAAATACTCAAAGTATCCGTCCCATAAAGTGATGTTTGACAGGACCACCGCCCGCCTTGGCCTTGCAGAGGACTATGAGCGCCTGGAAGGGCTTATGGAGAATGTGGACAACAGCCTGCATAACCTGTCCGATTTCAAGTCCATGCGCAGCGAATTCCTCCTGAACATAATCCTGGCCATCATTTCCGTGGCCTCCACCTTCGAACTTTTCTTCCAGGAGGACGAAATGCCCTTCCTCACCTACTTTGGCTTTGAGAGCAACCGTCTGTCCGCCATTGTGCTGGCCGTAATAGCCTGTGTTACCATATTTGCCCTTCTGCTGGTCCTTACAAATTCCGCCAGGAGCATATGGGAACGTATTAAATCGCTTATAAACTATGAAGATTGAAATTGCCAAGGCTCAGGACGCCCCTGTTCTGGCCGATCTTTTTTTCAGCCACCTGGCTGCACACCCTGAATACATCTCCCACGGAGAGATGCAGATGGGTGTTGGGGAAGGCGTCATCCGTGACGGCGCGCTGGTAGCGCAAACCGCCCCTGACGGCCGTGAAAAATGGATGCCTTACATTCTGGAGCACATTGAGAATGATGCGCTTGCAAAGGTATGGAAGGCAGTCTCTGAAGAAGGAAAGATAGTTGGTTTTGTGGTGGCCGATATAGAGGCCGACGGAGACACTCCCTTCGGGATGGTATGCGATGTCCTTGTGAAAGAGGACTACCGTGGCCACGGCACCGGAGATGCGCTTCTTCAGACGGCCATCGACTGGCTGCGCGGGCGCGGTGTAAGCGGCATCTACCTTGAATCCGGCAAGAACAACCACGCCGCCCATCGCTTTTTTGAAAAGCGTGGCTTCACGCACATTTCAGAGATTTACAAACTGGCCTGAACGCACCCGATGATTGATCCGCGCACAGACTGCCATTGCCATATTCTGCCGCTGCTGGACGACGGCTCCAAGTGTATGGCGGAATCCGTCCTTCTTGCCCGTTATCAGGTAAAGTGGGGATTCCGGAGGGCTGTGTGCACCTCTCACAGGGTTGGAAAGTACCCAAATGTTCCGGAGAATGTTGTGAGAACATGTGAGGCCCTGCAGGAGGAACTTGTAAGGCAGGATGTGCCGCTTGAACTCTCTCCGTCAATGGAGTACAGGCTCATCCCGGAAACCTGGCCTGAGACCCTTGAAAAGGGCTTTCTACTTCCCTGGGAGGGCAATCACATCCTCATAGAACTTCCCATCCACAAGGCCGGCCGCTTTGGGAACATTATCCCGGAAGATGAGATTAAGCGCCTGCTGGATATGGGCTACCAGCCGGTTCTGGCACATCCCGAGCGATACCTCTATCTGGATAAGGACCGCTATCACAGTTTAAAGGAAGCCGGTGCACTTTTCCAAAGGAATATCGGCTCACTGGAAGGCCTTTATGGTGAGGCCGTGAGTGCCCGGGCCCGTGCACTACTCACTGAAGGCCTCTACGACACTCAGGGTTCAGACCTCCACAATGAGAGTTACGCCCGCTTCTTCGACTCTTTTGGGTTCCGCGTTTAGGTAATCAGCCGTTGACTTTTTGTCACAAAATGGACTTTCTGGCACTTATGGTGACAAAAAGTCCATCTTTTCTGCTGTGGTCCCGGCTTTGCTATTTCTTTAATCGGCCCTCAGAAAGAGCCCCGGAAATAGGGACACTCCCAAAACCGGAACGATTAAAGTTTTTGAGTTATGTTACCGATGATTAGACGCAATAGTGACAACTGGCTGCCGGACATTTTCAATGACTTTTTCGACAACAGCTGGATGGAAAGGCCCACTTACACGGCCCCTGCCATCAATGTAATTGAGAACGAGAAGGAGTATGAGGTTGAACTGGCCGCTCCTGGTTTAGACAAGGAAGACTTCAGGGTCCACGTCGATGAAGACAACAACCTCCACATCGAGATGGAAAAGAAGTCGGAGAACAAGGAGGGCAAAAAGCATGGCCGATATCTCCGCAGAGAGTTCTCCTACGAGAAATTCCAGCAGACCCTTCTGCTTCCGGATGACATAGACGCAGAAAAGATTGAAGCCAAAGTGGAAAAAGGCGTCCTCAACGTCCATCTGCCAAAGAAGGAGAAGATCCAGAAGGCAGAAGCCGTAAAGCAGATTACTATCCAATAACCGCTTCTGGCGCATAAGTCGCTTACCCTCAGCTAATTACGCATAGTCGGGTGCACCACACGGTGCACCCGACTATGTATAATACGCTATGAATAAGTAATTTACGCGCCAGGAGGCGAAATGGTTGGGAAAGTGCCATCAGAAGCCGGCCAGGGAAAGGAAGAGCGTAGGGAGGAGCAGAAGTAGTCCAAGCACAAGAAGCACCACCACTCCTTTCCAAATCCACTTTACCCACTTCTCATAGGGCACGCGGGCCATAGCAAGTGCCGCCATAAGGACCCCGGAGGTGGGTGTAATCATATTGGTGAAACCGTCTCCAAACTGGAAAGCCAGAACCATTGCCTGCCGTGACACCCCCACAAGATCAGAGAACGGAGCCATAATAGGAATGGTGATGGCGGCCTTTGCCGTGGCACTTGGGATGAGGAAGTTTATCACAGCTTGGATGCCGTACATTGCGGTTAGGGATGATGCCTCACCCGTTCCGCTCAATGACTCCTGCATACCGTGAAGGATGCTGTCCACTATCTTTCCGTCCTGAAGGATGATCACTATCCCGGTAGCGAAACCAACCACAAGGGCCGCAGAGAGGATGTCCCTGGCACCAGCTATGAGTTCATCGGCAATACGGTTGGCGTTAAAGCCCGCAATGATGCCGCAGAGAATACCCATAGCAAGGAAAAGGCCCGTTATTTCAGGCATGTACCAGCCCCAGAGGGTCACTCCCACAATGAGGGCAGCCACGGTGAGGAAAAGAACAACGAGTATCCACGCCTGTCTTGAGGTAAGTTTATCGGCCATAACCTGAGTTCTCTCATGAGAGGCCTTTCTTGTCTTTTTCGCATAAAAGACTACAAACAGGCACAGGAGTGCCGTCAGGAAGGTCCAGCAGAAAATACGGTAACCCATCCCGGAGAACGGCGGCAGGTCTGCCATCCCCTGGGCGATACCCACGGTGAAGGGATTGAGGAATGCGCTGGAAAAGCCGATATTGGAAGCCACATACACCACCAGAAGTCCCATAATGGCATCGTAGCCCATGGAGACCACCAGGGGAACGACTATCCCCACAAAGGGTATGGCTTCCTCACTCATCCCGAAAACCGCACCGCCAAAGGAGAAAAGAAGGGTAAGTGTAACAAGGACAGCCTTGTCCTTTGTGCCGATACGCGCTATCAGCAGCCGGATTCCGGCATCTATGGCGCCGGTGGCATTAAGGAGCCAGAAGGCGCCTCCCACAACCAGAATAAAGATGATTATGCCGGCCTGCTTAACAAAGCCGATATATATTGCAGAGAAAACCTGCCAGGTTTGCGGGACTGAGCCAACCTCCTGGTATGAGAGCGTTCCGTCATCGGCAGCGGCGTACTGCCCGCCCGGAACAAACCACGTGAGGACGGCACACAGCACTATCAGTGCCGCTATGATAACGTATGTATTTGGCAGTTTCTTCATATCTCCAGAAGTTCCGCCTTTGCGTGAGCGTCCATAGTCATTATAATGCCAACCACGCCGAAGTAGTCCTTAACGCCCCCGGAGACTCCGTTGGAGCGGAGGAAAAGGTTGAAAAGCCACCTTTGGGTGCTTTCTATCCACATGACCTTCATCCCTTTCCAATGCTCAATGGAGGCGGCATAGTCCTCCTTGGCCTTGTCACAGATGGAGTCCGTGAACTGGTTGTATTCCTCTTTTGTAAGGAGATAGCGGGCGTTGGACAGGACGTAAGACAGTACGGCAAGGTAACCGCTGTATCGGACTGCGGCGTTCCCGGATCTCCTGCAGCACTCAAAACCCCAGTAACTGGCCTCGGCTTCACTGGTTACACCTGCCAGATGCCCCATCTCATGGGCGGCAACGTAAGGGTACTCGTGCTCCAGCAGAGAACGGTTCACCTGGGATTCGCAGAAAAAGGGTCCCATATATCCCTGCACCGTAACGGCGGAAAAGAGTGGATTCAAGATGGGCTTTTTTACGTGCTGCCACTTATGCAGCGCTGCGTATCCATAGGATGAGACTTCATCGGAATAGAAGGCCCGGATCTCAATCTCCTGGATGTCGGGGTCAAATCCATCGGCCATACCCGCCGCCTTGTTGAGCTCCGCGGTAAAATCCGTCAGGAACTTTGTAAAAGCCTCTTTCTCAAACCTGACCTTACGGATACCGTTTCTCTGATAGAGGCCCGTCCTGTAGTAATTGTTTCCCCAGCCCATATAGAACCAGATGTAGAGCCACATGGCCACCACGGCCGTCCTGCCCAGCCAACGGAGGAATCCCTCCTTGTGCCTGATGGCCTTAACCAGAATATCCACAAAGGTAACCACAAAGGCAAGCACCACTATCTCTTCCAGTGAGAACGGAAGCCTTGCTCCAATCCAGGAAAGAACGGTGCTTATACCAGGATACATATGCCGGGCATAGAAATCCGCCATTACGTGTGAGAAGCGGCAAAGCAGGCAGAATGCAAGAAGGACAAGCCCTATGATGGTCTTTTTCTTCATCATTGAGCAGTTGTATTGGGACAAATCATAAGAAGGCGGCTCTGATGTGCCTTAAGCTCAATTAACCGCGAGGTCTCAGGACGGTCTGTCCACAGATCTGTAACCTTGACTGCACCTGATAATTCCAACTCCCGGGGAGGTATTTCTGCCACGGCATCCTCCTCTGTCAAATTGAATATGGCAAGATAGCGGTCCCCGCTTTTGCTGTTTACGGAAGTTATTGCCACAACGCCTCCCTTACGATAAAGCTGGCGTACTTCACTACTTTCCCGGTGCATCCGGAGCACCTCACGGTTAGTGAGCAGACTGAGCGTAAAAGGATCCATAGA
>CACXNH010000060.1 GCA_902768955.1 uncultured Bacteroidia bacterium
GCCCAGAAGGAAGTCTGCACGGTGCTGGCCAATCTCCATATTATATGTAGCGAGGGCGTTCCACATCCATTTGAACCAGTGCTCCTGCTTTGCCTCGACGGCGTTGGTGGCATTTGCCACGGTGCCTTCTGTGACGGGATAAGTGAAGATACGCTGCATCTTCTGTGCGTAGTCGATACCGAAGGTGGTCTTGATGTTCAGGCCCTTGAGGGGATTGATGTTCAGGTATGCGTCACCGAACATCCTCCAGTAAGTGTAGCGGTTGTCCTTGTTCCTTGTAAGGCGTGCCAGGGGATTCTCGCGGTCTGCGTAGCCGCCCACGGGGCCGGCGAACTCGCCCTCAGAGGTGTAGACGGGAATTGAAGGGTTGAACTGGAGAACGTTCTCAAGGAAGCCGCCGGGAGCCTGGACTTCCGTTGTGCGGTTCAGGGTGAAGTGCTCACCGATGGTTACGATATTCTTGTCGTCAATCTTCAGGAGTTTGTACTCGGAGTTCATACGGGCGCTCAGGCGCTCGAAGTCTGAGTACTTTATGATACCGTCGTTCTTGTAGTAACCCAGGGAGAAGAAAGAGTTTCCGCGCTCGGAGCCGTTGCTCAGGGACAGGTTGTACTGCTGGATAAGGCCTGTGCGTGTAGTCTCCCTGAACCAGTCGGTGTCGCTTGCGGGGGTGGTGCCGGCGGCATCCAGATACTTGTTCATGCGGACGCCCTGGAGGGAGGGAACGCCGTTTGCATCATATCCCCAGTCGTAAACATAGCCCAGGGAGTTCATGTTGGGGTTCAGGCCGTCGTTGACGTAGCCCTGCCACATTACCCTGCCAAATTCCTCGGCGTTGAGAACCTGCATGCGGTTCACATAACTCTGGGCAGATACGCTTGCGTCAAAATCAACCTTCACTTTTCCGTCCTTGCCGCCCTTGGTGGTGATGATGATGACACCATTTGCAGCACGGCTGCCGTAAATGGAAGCGGATGCTGCATCCTTGAGGACCTGGATGGACTCTATATCATTGCCGTTAAGCTCATGCATGCCGGATTTGGTGGGGACGCCGTCAATGATATACAGAGGATCATTGTTGTTAAGGGTGCCGATACCGCGGATACGTACAGTGGCTGCACCGGAAGGTGAACCGTCGGCGCTGATATTCATGCCGGGAACGCGGCCCTGGAGAGCTTTCACAGGGTTGTTCTCATTCTGCTTTGCAAGGTCCTCTGTGTTCACCGTAGAGATGGCGCCGGTGAGGTCGGCCTTGCGCTGGACGGTATAACCGGTGACCACAACTTCCTCAAGCATCTGGGAGTCCTCGTCAAGGACTACTTCCATACGCTCGGAAGCAGGCATCTCCACGGTTACATATCCGATGGATGAAAACTCTATGACGGCGCCCTTGCTTACCGTAAGGACAAAGTTTCCGTCATAGTCAGTGATGGTACCGTTTGTGGTACCCTTTTCTACGACTGCGGCGCCGATGACACCGTAGCCGTCGGCCGACGAAGTTACCACACCGGTAACCGTAATCTGCTGGGCAAAGGCCGTAAGGCCTGCAAGCAGAAGGGCCGATACTAAGAATGACTTTAGTTTAAACATATAATATTGGTTAAAAAGTTCAGTGCCGGGGGTCTGTGGGGACCGCCACAAATTTAATTGTATAATATAACATCTCCTGCAACAGATGATACAATCTTTGTAACATTTGTTTCCTGGAAACATTTTTTGCCGTCATTGTAACAATTTTTGTAACTTTGCGCTGCGATGGATTCAGAGCGCATAATACTTGGAATAGACCCGGGAACCCAGCTTCTGGGATTCGGTATTATCCGTAGCGTCGGGAAGAAGGCGGAGTATGTGGATATGGGCCTTCTGGACATCCGCCGGGAAAAGGATGCGTATGGGAAACTCCGCGCCATCTATGAATGCATATCGGAGGTTTGCAAAAGTTACAATCCCACTGAACTTGCAATTGAATCCCCTTTCTACGGAAAGAATGCACAGGTTGTCCTCAAGCTTGGCCGCGCACAGGGCGCAGCCATGATTGCTGCACTTGAGTACGGAGTCCAGTCCGTTACGGAGTACGCGCCCAGGAAGGCCAAGGAGGCTATTGTGGGAAACGGCGCCGCTTCAAAGGAGCAGGTCCGGCTCATGCTGGAAAAGACCCTTGGCGTGAAACTGGAATCCCGCCATCTGGATGCAACGGATGCCCTTGCCATTGCCCTTTGCCATCACTATGAAACTACTTCACCGATTAAAACCGCCAAAGGGAAAGGCGGTTGGGAACAGTTTTTGAAGGAAAACCCGGATCGTGTAAAGTAAACCTATGGTTAGAAGATTATTAGCTGCACTTGCAGCCTTTCTTGTGGCTGGGACTCTCTTTGCCCAGAACTACAAGATTTCGCTTAAACTGGAGGACGCTACAAACGGTGAGCCTGTTGGCTTTGCCACTGTATCGGCCACTCCGGAAAAAGGAGATGTGAAATATGCCCTTACAAACCCTGACGGCTCAGCCACCGTGGAGAAACTCCGTGCAGGTAAATACAGCGTAAGGGCGGAGATAATGGGCTATGTCACCTTTGAAAAGGCCGTTGAGCTAAAGGGGAACCTTGACCTTGGCACCGTGAAGATGGAGCAGGATACCCAGGTTCTTGACGCCGCATCAGTCAGTGCTACAGGAAACCCCATCATTGTCAAGAAGGATACCATCGAGTATAATGCATCGTCCTATAAGATATCTGACGACAACGTCCTGGAAGACCTTCTGAAGAAACTTCCAGGCGTGGAAGTGGATGAAAACGGCACCATTACCGCAAACGGTGAAACAATTACCAAGATAACCATAGGCGGCAAAACCTTCTTCCTGGACGACCCCCAGCTTGCTTCCAAGAACATTCCCGCAAAACTTGTGGACAAGGTGAAGGTGGTAAAGAAAAAGAGCGAGCAGGCGGAATTCACCGGCATCGATGACGGCAACGATGAAACCGTCATAGACCTCAGCGTAAAGCCCGGCATGATGAACGGCGTGTTTGGAAACGCCATGGCAGGCGGCGGCTATGACCTTCCTTCATCCGGAGAGTATACCCCGGTTGGGGACCATATACGCTGGCAGGGCGCGTTCATGGGCGGCAGGTTCACGGAAGACAGCCAGATCAGCGTGATAGCAAATGCCAACAACACCAACAACCGCGGCTTCAATGACCTCTCGGGCTCAATGATGAGCTCAATGATGGGCGGTGGCGGCATGATGGGCCGAGGCGGCGGAATGGGCGGCTGGGGCCGTGGCTCCAATGGTATAGTTACGTCCTGGATGGGCGGTGCAAACGGTGTCTGGGACCTGCTGGACAAGAAAATGGAACTTGGCGCCAATTACCTGTACAACGGCACTTCCACGGATGTCCTTGAACAGACTTACAAGGAGACTTTCCGTAATGACGGAACAACCCTTGTCTCCAACACTGACGGATACAGCCATCGTTTCACGGACGGCCACCGCTTCGGCGTGCGTTTGGAACACAAGTTCTCCGAGAATACATCAATCCTTGTGGAGCCCCAGTTCAACTTCGGGCGCGGAAACTATCTGCAGCAGTCCCTGTTCGATACCCGTACAAGGGCGGCGGACGGCAGCGTGGGCCGCACCAACAGCGGCTACACCAACAATCTTGGCAACAATACCAACTGGCAGACAAGGGGCTGGGCGCTGCTGCGCCAGAGGCTGGGAATTCCGGGGCGTACCATATCCGTGAACATGAACTGGAATATTTCCAACAACACCCTGGACGGCTACAACCAGTCCGTCACCAACACTCTTTTCGGGGCCGATGACAGCGTGGACCCTGCAGGCAGCGATATAGTAAACCAGCGTATTGCCCAGGTGTCCCGCACCCGCGGAGTGGGCGGCCGCATTGTGTACACAGAACCCCTTGGCGGCAATTTCTACATGGAGGGAAGCTATAATATCAACTACAATCAGTCCACTTCCGTAAAGGATGTTTTCAACAGCGGCAATCCGTTTGAGTATAACCCGGATTTTGTGAGCCTTGATGCCATGAGGGCCATTACTAATCCCATGGCGTACAGCTTGAACGGGGAAACCCCTGATGCAACGTACTCCAACAGCATCCTCAACAGGTCCCTCAATCAGAATATCGGCCTGGCGTTCATGTATCAGAATGAGAAGCTGCGCGCGCAGCTTGGTGCATCGGCCATCCCTACAAGCACCTACAACAAGACCAATGACAGGGAGTACAACCCCGGAGTCATCTGGAATTTCTCCCCGCGCGCAATGCTGTTTTACGACTTCACTGAGAATTCCAACGTGCGCCTGTTCTACTGGGGCCGTTCAAGCCAGCCTTCTACGTCCCAGCTGATGCCGGTGGCAGACAATTCCAACCCTCTGTCCGTGTCCCTCGGTAACCCCTACCTTTTGCCTTATTTCGGCCACGGACTGCGCTCAGACCTTGAATTCTCCAACAAGAAGACCTTCTTCACCATGCGTCTTCACGTGGAAGGAGACTATACCAGCAAGCCTATCGTGAGCGCTATCTGGTACGACCTCGCGGGGCGCTCATTCTCCCTTCCGGTGAACGGAGAGGATTCATACTCGGCCAATATGCGCCTTATGATAAATGCTCCCATTGCCAAGAGCAATTTCTCAATATCCAATATGCTGCGCCTGTCTTATTCCAAGAGCGGAAGCTACATCGGAGCGGCATCCCTGGATATGTCGGATTACTATGATGAGGCTACCGCAGTGTTCCAGTACGCTGCCTTCCATGACAATTATTTTGACGCCTCCGGCAGGCAGAATGAAAAATGGGCCTCAGATTTCCTCAGTAACTCCACCCGCAGCCTTGGCTTTACGGAGAGGCTCCGTGCAACGTACCGTTCAGATGACATAGAGGTTATGCTCAGCGGCCGCACCCGTATGTCAAAGCCCTGGTATACCATTCAGGCGGCGGTGGCGGCAACCTGGGCCAACCAGGTATCGGCCTCTTTCAAGTGGACTGTGGGTGACAGCGGCTTCGAGGTATCCACGGATGCAGACTACAACTGGTACCGCGGTTACACAACGGAGCAGCCCTCAGAGTTTGTGTGGAACGCATCGCTGTCACAGCAGGTATTCAAGCGTCGCGGAACCATTTCACTCAAGGCCTACGATATCCTGGATCAGGCCAAGAATCTCAACGTTACAGATACCGCAAACTATCATCAGGAAGTGCGGAACAACACCCTGGGAAGGTACATCATGCTCTCCTTCACCTGGAGGTTCGGCAATTTTGGCCGGGCCGGCGAGCAGATGCGCGCCCGCGGAGGTATGGGCGGCCCCGGCGGCGGCCGTCGTCCGTTCTAGGCACGCGCGTCGCAGGTCAATCCCTGAAACGTCGCAGGTCTGCAAAAAATGCCCGACCCGCGACGTTTTTTGTATCCTGTGGCCGATTTGCGTCGCAGGTCAGCCGAAAAATGCAGACCTGCGACACTACGGCCTGGGACCTGTGACGAGAAATGGCTGGACCTGCGGCACTTTACCACGTGACCTGCGACGGTAGATAGTGGGATGGGCGGAGATATTGACGAATTTTGTTAACTTTGTACGATGAATTGATTATAACTATGGCTATCAAGGATAACTGGATTGTAAAGAACCTCATCGGTGCGGTGATATTTTTCGTGCTGCTCTTTGCCGGAGCTGCGGTTGGCCTTAACCTTATTACCCGTCACGGAAAGACCGTGACCGCCCCGGATTTCACTAATCTGAGCCTTTCAAAGGCAGATTCCCTGGCCAAAGCCGGTGAAGTGGGCATAAAGGTGGTTGATTCTGTCTTTGTGAAGCGCCTCCCCGGCGGCGTTGTATACAGGCAGAACCCCAAGGCAGGAGCAAAGGTGAAGAAGGGCCGCGCCATCTTCCTTACCATCAATTCCATTGTCCCCAGAAAGGTGGTTATGCCCAATCTTTACGGTTATTCCGTGACGGAGGCCCGCGCAGAGCTTAAGAACCGCGGCCTTAACCTTGGGAAACTCAGCTACGTGAAGGATATAGCCACAAACACTGTTCTGGGGCAGTATTGCGGTGGCCGTGAGCTTTCTGCCGGAGACCTTGTAATAAACGGATCGGACATTGACCTCAAGGTGGGAGTTGGCTCGGAAGACAATACCACCGTGGTGCCAAGGGTCATAGGCATGAAATACATAAGTGCCGTAGATGCCCTCCACGACCGCTTCCTCAACACCGGCAAAGTGGTTTTTGATTCAAATATCAAAACCTACGCAGACTCCGTAGACGCCGTGGTTTACAACCAGGACGCCATAGGCGCCACCAAGAACCTGGGTTCTCCCGTGAACATCTACCTTACCCTTGATCACTCCAAGCTTCCCGCCCAATGATAGATAAGGCAGAGATTGCCGGTCTTGCCGGCAATGACATGGAATCCGTCATGCCCGGCAATGACATGGAATCCGTCATGCCCGGCAATGACCGGGCATCTTCCGACGAAATGTTCGAGCATTTCCGGATTTTGGTGGACAAAGGCCAGGAGCCGGAAAGGATAGACAAATTCATAGCGTCACATCAGGAAGACACCTCCCGTAACAGGGTTCAGCAGGCAATAAAACTTGGATACGTGCTGGTCAATGACAAAGCAGTCAAGGCCAATTACATAGTACGTCCCTGTGACGTGGTGAAGTTTGTGATGCCTTATGAGCGCCGCGGCACAGAGATCCTTCCGGAGAATATTCCGCTTGATATTGCCTATGAGGACGATGACGTCCTGGTGGTGAATAAACCCGCCGGGATGGTGGTTCACCCAGGGCACGGCAACTACAACGGCACCCTTGTGAACGCCCTTGCATATTACCTGCACCTGAGCCCGGATGTTGAGGATGAAAGGATGGGTGTCCTGGTGCACCGCATAGACAAGGACACCAGCGGGCTTCTGGTGGTTGCAAAGAACCCGGCGGCGCAACTCAATCTGGCCGATCAATTCTTTGTCCACTCCATTGACCGCATCTACACGGCAGTGGTCTGGGGCAATATCCAGGAGGATGAAGGAACGATAGAAGGGACTATCGGCCGTGATCCAAATGACCGCCTGCGCTTCCGCGTCTACGAAGACCCTGAAAAGGGCAAATGGGCCGTCACCCACTGGCGCGTGCTGGAGCGATACGGCTTTATCACCGTGGTCGAATGCCGGTTAGAGACCGGTCGCACGCATCAGATCCGTGTGCATATGGCATCTATCGGCCATCCCCTTTTCAACGATGAACGTTATGGTGGCTCCGAGATACGTCAGGGCACCATTTATTCAAAATACAAACAGTTTATCCAGAACTGTTTTGCCTTGTGCCCACGTCAGGCCCTCCACGCCCGCACGCTGGGCTTCACGCACCCCACAACCGGGCAGCGCCTCCATTTTGAGGCCCCGCTGCCGGAAGATATGCAGGCGCTGATCTCCAAATGGAAAAATTACGTTAATGCTGTCTGAGATGAAAAACCGTAGCGGCATATTCGCGCTCCTTACCCTGGCCTTCACCGTCCTTATGAGCCTCCCCTGGCTGGTCCCGTATATGGACTGGACGGCACTGGTGGGCTTTGTGCCGCTGCTCATTATGGAGAGGCTGGCCACTGAGTGGAAAACCCGTCGGTTCTTCTGGTGGCATTACCTTGCATTTGTACTCTGGAATGCCGTCACAACGTGGTGGGTGGCGGGCGCAACGGTTGGAGGGGCGGTGTTTGCCATCCTTGCCAACGCCATCCAGATGAGCGTTGTATTTGGGAGTTTCCGCTTAGTGAAACGCCGCACGGGCGGTGTCCTTCCTTATATATATCTGGCAGCGGCCTGGCTGGCCTGGGAGAAGTATTACCTGAGTGTAGCAGAGATTTCCTGGCCTTGGCTGGTCCTTGGCAATGCCTTTGCAGAAACGCCGGGTCTTGTGCAGTGGTATTCCGTCCTTGGCCACCTTGGCGGCTCACTGTGGGTGCTGGCGGCAAACCTTGCCATATTCGGCATAATGGTGGCCCTCTCCGACGGCCGTGTATCGGCCTGGAATATGAAGGCGAGGGCAGGGGCTTTGGCGGGTGCTGCGCTGGTCTTTTTCGGGCCGATGATATGGTCCTCCTGCCTCCGCTGGGAAGACCCTTCGGATGCGCCCTCCCTCAAGGTTATGGCCGGTCAGCCTAACCTGGACCCTTATGAGAAGTTCGGCTCCCTTACCCAGGAGCAGCAGGATACCCGTTTCCTCCATCTTCTAGACAGCGCCGGAGTCCCTGAAGGCCCCTGCCTTGTTCTTGCCCCGGAAACGTTCACGGGGTATTTCATGCTGGATAATGTCCGCGGCCAGAAGAGTTTCCAGCGTTATCAGGATTGGCTCCAGGAGCATCCTGACGCAACGCTTATTTTCGGGGCATCGGCCTATGATGTGAACGTCTCATATTCCGCCCCGTCCCTTCTCTCCTATGACCGTGGGAAGGCCGGTCCGGAAGGCCGTCACGTCTGGCTCACCAGCCGCAACTGTGCTGTTGCCACAGACACCACCGGAAGGTATGAGGTATTCCATAAATCAAAGCTGGTGGTAGGAACGGAACTTACCCCTTACCCCAAATTCTTTGTCCCTCTGGAGAATCTCCTTGGCGGGAACCTTATGGGGAAATGCGTGGGGCAGAAGGAGATATCCTGCCTTCACGTAAATGATATTCCTGTAGGAGTTGCAATCTGCTATGAGTCCGTGTACGGAGAATACTGCACCGGATACATCCGTAAGGGCGCAAAACTCCTTACCGTCATCACCAACGACGCCTGGTGGGGGAACACCCCCGGCTACAGGCAGCACTTCTCATACAGCCGCCTCCGCGCCATCGAGACCCGTCGCTACCTTGCCCGCTGCGGCAATACTGGAATATCGGCCATCATAGACCCTTCAGGCCGTGTCCTTGAACGCACTCCCTGGTGGCGGCAGGCCGTCCTTTCCGGCTCCGTTAAACTCCTTGACGGGGAAACCTTCTTTGTCCGCTACGGAGACATAGTTGGACGCGTATCCGTGTTCCTCTTCCTCCTCCTTGCCGCCGCCGCCATCTTCCGTCCCCGCAAACGCTGAAGTTTGTTGAAGAGGTGGCAGTTCTTACAGTTCACCTCTCCACGCGTAATGCCGTGTTGGTGGCAGTTAGTTATTTGGTTGTCAGTTACTTACGGAGTTCTTTGGGAAAACCGGTAATCCCAAAGAATCGTATAAACGACTGAGCGTTAAGAACTTAGCTGCCACCGGCTTTTGAGCGTAGAGTTTTCCTGAAGAGGGTATGTCTCTATTCGCTCGGGTTATCCCTCTTCCTGAAGACCCTCATCCTTCAA
>CACXNH010000061.1 GCA_902768955.1 uncultured Bacteroidia bacterium
GTTTCCGGGCCGAATGAGCCGATGGACGAGGGAGTGAAGACGGCGCAGCCTTTTTCCCTGGCAATCTCCAGGATGTTCAGCAGGCCGTTCATCTGGATGTCCCAGGCAAGAAGGGGCTTTTTCTCGGCCACGGCCGACAGCAGGGCGGCCAGATTATAGATGGTGTCAATCTTGTAGGTATCGACAATGGCGGAGAGTCCCGCCGAGTCCCTGACATCGGCAATGGCCGAAGGACCGCTTTCCAGGAGTTCTCCCTTGGGTTCGGCGCCGGGAATATAACCTGCGACGACGGTGCTGCCGGGCACTTCGCGGCGAAGTTTCATAGTAAGTTCAGAGCCTATCTGCCCGGTGGAACCGATTACAAGAATGTTTTTCATTATCAGTGTTAGCTTATCTTCGCAAATTTATCAAATTTTCATCGAAAGTCAAGAAAAAAATGACTAAATTTGGAAGCACTAAAAGCTATTGACCATGTACGGAAAATTTCAACAACATCTTCAGGAAGAGTTAAAGGCCATCGAGCTTGCCGGCCTTTACAAAAAGGAAAGGAATATAAGTTCGCCCCAAAGCGCTGAGATTACGCTTCAGGATGGCAGCAAGGCGCTAAATTTCTGCGCCAACAACTATCTTGGGCTGGCCGATAATCCCCGCCTGATCCAGGCCGCCAGGACAATTATGGAAAGCCGCGGATACGGTATGTCGTCGGTGCGTTTCATATGTGGAACACAGGATATCCATAAGGAACTTGAAGCTGCCGTAGCAAGGTATTTCCATATGGAGGACGCCATTCTTTACGCCGCTTGCTTCGATGCCAACGGAGGCGTTTTCGAGCCCCTTTTCACTGCCGAGGATGCCATCATTTCGGACTCGCTTAACCACGCATCCATCATTGACGGCGTGCGCCTTTGCAAGGCCCAGCGTTTCCGTTATGCCAATGCCGATATGCAGGACCTTGAGGCCAAACTCCAGGAAGCGCAGGCCTGCCGCCACAGGATAATAGTCACCGACGGCGTGTTCTCAATGGACGGCAACGTGGCCCCTATGGACAAGATATGTGACCTCGCAGAAAAATACGATGCCCTTGTGATGGTGGACGAAAGCCACAGCGCCGGCGTTGTCGGCCCAACCGGCCACGGAGTTGCAGAGCAGTTTGACTGCTACGGCCGCATAGATATCTTTACCGGCACCCTTGGAAAGGCCTTCGGCGGCGCCGTGGGCGGCTTTACAACCGGCCGGAAGGAAATCATAGATATGCTGCGTCAGCGCAGCCGCCCGTATCTCTTCTCAAATTCCATCCCGCCCATGATTGCTGGCGCCGGAATTGAGACCTTCAAGATCCTCAAGGAAAGTAACGCCCTTCACGACAAACTCATTGAGAACGTGGTGTATTTCCGTGAGAAAATGCTTGCCGCAGGCTTCGACATAAAGCCCACCCAGAGCGCAATCTGCGCCGTAATGCTCTACGACGCCCCTCTGTCCCAGAAATTCGCAGCCGCAATGGCTAAGGAAGGCATCTTTGTCACCGGCTTCTACTATCCCGTAGTGCCCAAGGGCCAGGCCCGTATCCGTGTCCAGTTAAGCGCTGCTCATGAGAAGGAGCACCTTGACAAGGCCATATCGGCATTCATCAAAGTAGGAAAAGAACTTGGAGTCATAAAATAATCATATGAAAAAGACCTTTGCTTTAGCGCTGATGCTGCTTTCAATAGCGGCATCGGCCCAAAACAAGGCCGGAGGCATTTCGGCCGATATCCTTAAGGACCTTAACGCCTCTTTCGAAGGCAATGCCGGTGACCGTGCCATCCGCAATGCCCTTAACAACACTTCCATGGCAGTGCTGGCGGTATCGGCCGACAAATCCGTTATGCCGGATACCAACTTTTCCAACGAGGTCAAGACCAAGGGCCGCACGGACCAGAAATCTTCCGGAAGGTGCTGGCTTTTCACCGGCCTCAATGTCCTGAGGGCCCAGATGATAGCCCGCCATAACCTGGATGAGTTCACTTTCTCCCAGAATTACCTCTTCTTCTATGACCAGCTGGAAAAGTCAAACCTCTTCCTTCAGGGCGTCATAGACACCCGCAAACTTCCTATGGAAGACCGCAAGGTGGACTGGCTGTTCTCAAACCCCATAGGGGACGGCGGCCAGTTTACGGGCGTGAGTAACCTCATAATGAAGTATGGCGTTGTGCCCTCTGAGGCTATGCCTGAGACATATTCGGCCAATAACACATCTGTTATGCGATCCCAGCTCAGTCTAATCCTGAGAGAGGGTGGCCTGAAACTCCGTGCGGCAAAGGAAAAGGACGTCCAGACCCTTAAGATTGGGATCCTCAAGGACGTCTACCGCGTCCTGGCTCTCTGCCTTGGCGTTCCTCCAACGGAGTTCACATGGCGTAAGGACGGCAAAACCTACACTCCTCAGGAATTCTACCAGCAGTATCTTGGACAGGACCTTGAGAACAACTACGTGATGGTAATGAACAATCCCACCCTGGAGTACGGCAAGGTATATGAGATAGACTACGACCGCCACGTCTACGATGGCCAGAACTGGGTTTACGTCAACCTTCCCATGGACCGCATCAAGGAAATGGCCATTGCTTCCATTAAGGACAATACCGCCCTCTATTTCTCCTGCGATGTTGCAAAATTCCTGGACAGGAGTAAGGGAGTGGCCGATTTAGGAAACTTTGACTACCAGTCCCTCCTTGGCGTGGATTACGGTATGGACAAGCGTGACCGCATCCTCACCCACGCCAGCGGTTCCACCCACGCAATGACCCTAATTGCCGTGGACATCAAGGACGGAAAGCCCGTGAAGTGGATGGTGGAAAACAGCTGGGGTGAAGCAAGCGGATACAAAGGCAATATCATCATGACGGATGAATGGTTCGATAACTATATGTTCCGCCTTGTGGTAGAAAAAAAGTACGTCCCCGGGGACGTACTCTCGATGATGTCTCAAAAACCGGTACTTCTGCCGGCCTGGGACCCTATGTTCGCTCCTGAAGAGTAATTACTCTTCTTCCTTAACAATTTCACAGGGGATATCCTTGTGATAGATAAAGTCAAAGGTGGTTACGGCGGTATTGATTTCAAAATCCTCGTAACCACTTATTGCAAAGGAGTACCTCTCTCCTTCCTTGATGGTGGGATTGGAGGAAGAGAATTCAATTGATGCGGGACCTCGGACTTTGCGTCCCTCGATGAGCCCGAAATCTTCCCACATATCAACGAGATTACGGAAGTAGAACTCTGTATCGGCATATTCCTCAAGGATGTCTTCCTTGAGGTTGTAGTCGAAGCAATAACTGTCACGGCTTGAGGGGGTGATGGTTATCTTATCCTTGTCAAGGCCGATCTTGAAGGTGAGGTCAGACATGACCAGGGGATTGGTGTGGAATACCTTTGAGACCGGCGTCCCGATAACCTCCTTTGCCTTTGGGTCTACCTGGAATACTACAATCTTGTGGTCCGCGTCCGGAATAAGATACGTGTAATCAATCTCCTGGGTGCCCTGGTAGCAGTAAATCTGCTCGAAGGAGACCTCGTAGCCTTCTTCCTCGCAGATGAGTTCCCAGCGCTCCTTGCAGAAGTCCACCTGGAATGCGGCGTTCTCCTGGTCGGTCTTTTTGAAGTAATCGATTAGATTAACGTTGTCCAGTTTGCCGTAGCAGTAGTAGGCGTTTGGATTGGACGGTACAATCACCACCTTGGCCTTTGTGGAATGGATATCGGTAACCTCAATGTCAAATCCGGTGAGCTGCATATGTTTGGCGGGGCAGGCGGTAAGGATGAGTCCTGCGGCGGCAATTATCAGAATATTAAAGTATCTCATTACAGTTCTTTATTAACGGTGAACAGGAAGCGGATGAAGCCGGTGCCGTGGGCGCCGTAGTTCCCGAAGTCGTAGGTTACGTTCTGGCCCTTGAAATAGGTCTCGGCCTTTACTGAATTGATGAAAGGAACGGTTTTGTCCTCACGGCTGTGGAACATGAACATAGGGGCCTTGGGGGTGAAGTCCAGCACGGAGTTGAACATCAGGGACCTGTACAGCCTGGCTGTCTTGGGATTCTTCTTGTCACGGCCTTCGTCGGTCATGATGTCCCTGAGGCTCTTGGCTCCGATGAAGGTGTTTATCTGCTTTACGGTGTACTCCTTGGAATTGATCCACTCGTCATAGTGCTCCAGAAGATGCTGCTTGAAGAAATCCTTCATCTCAAGGCCCAGGTTCTCTCCGTAACTTACTCCCTGGACAATCATGGGAATGGCGCAGGGGATACCCGTAAGGTCTTCTTCCACGGAAACGTCGTAAGTCGCGGCAAGGTCATAGGGGCCTGCTCCGGCATATGTCTTCTTTATGGGAAGTGTGTCCCAGCATTCCTCCTGGATCATCCTCATCACGCCCACTGTGGTTGAGCCTCCCTGGGAATAACCAAAGAGAATAACTTTGTCGCTGAGGGGTTTACGGCCGATATGCTCAAGGTACGGTTTCACGGCCAGACCCATGTCCACAACGGCCCTTGCGGTGCTCTCAACATGCATATATGGGTGGATGCGGTCCTTGGTTACGCCAAAGCCAATGTAGTCTGCAATAACTACGGCATAACCCTTTGAGGCGAGGATTCCCTCAAGGGGAAAAGCCTCCGAGGGACATTCCGGATTGGAACCTATGGTAAAATGGCTCACCAGGATCATGTTCTTGATTTCCCCTGTTTTTGGAAGGAGAATCTTACCGGACAGGGTGAGGGGAGAGCCGTCTACGTCGTGGCCCTTGTAGGTGCCTGCAATGTGGATTAACGTGTTGCTCATCATGCTGCCAACGAGGCTCCTTGCAATCTCCACGCCGGAAGTTTTGGCCACCTTGGTGTCAGGGTTTTCGTCGTCTTCCAGGAACTGGATCTCTGGATTGAGGGAGCCGTCGGGCATAAGGACGTCTGTGCTCTTGGTGGAAGTGACGTGGAAGGTGTCAAAGTCCACGTACTCTATGTCCGGGTGCTGGCAGGCCCATAGAAGGCCGGTGCAAAGAAGTATGGCCGATATTCTTTTCATATCTTCTTACCAGGTATAATTAACGCCCACAGAGAAAAGCCTGGAGGCAAACATATAAACGTCGTTGGTGCCTCTCAGGGCATTCAGAAGGCCGATTTCCGCGGTTCCGTTCCAGTGCCCCTTGCCAACTCTCACGCCAACCAGGTTGAGGTTGAAAGCAGGCGCAGCCTCAAACTGCTTCTGGTTGTCAAAGGCCAGAAGAAGGCCCAGCGACAGCCCTGAATAGATGTCTGCCCACTCAGAGCGGAAATAGGTGAAACGGACAGCCGGGAGTATGCACAGATTGTAATTGTTCACCTGTGAAGGGTTCCCGACAAGCTTGCCGGAGGCGTCCCTTACGCCTTCCTTCCAGAAAATGCCCTCAAAGTCTGTCTGGACACCAACGCTTACAACATCAGTGAATGAGTACATGTAGTCTGCAAAGATGTGGCCGGTATATCCGTGGCCGAAAGTGCCCGTGGAACTGAATCCGGCGGGAAGGGCGGCAGAGTCAAACGTGCCCGGAGCGCTGGCGTGGAAGGCCAGCGTCTCAAAGAGCATATCTCCCCAGCCAACGCGCACGGAATGGCGGGTAGGAGGATTGCCTGCCTTGCCGGCTACGGAAATACAGGCAAGAAGAGAGATTGAAATAAGCAGTTTTTTCATATCTTTCTTGATGGTAAAAGAGCCATTAGATATCCAATGGCGGTCACTCCTGCGGCTATCCACAGAAGGTCAGTGATCTTAAGTGCTACCGGGTATGCGTCAACCACAAAATTTCCGGGCATCCCAATAATGCCGAAGCGCTGTTGAACAAGCACCGTGCCAACTCCAATTACAAGGCCGATGACCATCCCAAGAAGGGATACCATCCATCCTTCCAGAAGGAATATCCGGCGTATCATTCCGTCCGGGGCGCCCAAAGCGCGAAGGGTTCCCATATCGGCCTCCTTCTCAATTATGAGCATCCTCAGGGAACTGTAGATGTTGAAAGCAATTATTATGACCACAAAGATGAGGATGAGGAAAATGGCAAGTTTTTCGTATCTCATCATCTTGTAGATGGATTCTTCCTGACGGAAGCGGTTGAGTACTTTATAATCCGGGCCGACAGCAGCCTCCAGGTCCTTCTCAAGAGATTCTCCGGAGCCCGGAGCCGCCCATATTTCCAGGGAAGATACCTCCGTATCCAGTTCCAGAAGTTCCCTCATAGCTTCAATTGGGACCAGCATAAGTTTTGCGTCCACTTCTGAGTTAACGGAGATGACACCGCCCGTTGCAGCCTTGACCTTCCTCAGGGACGCCTGGGGATTTGACAAGGAAATGTTTTCCTTACGGGAAGGGTAGTAAATCTCAAACGGCGTCACAAAACGGGGATTCAGGCCGATATTATGAGCCAGGGCTGCACCCGCAACGGCCGCCGGCCTGTCTCCACGGTGGAAGATCCAGGCCCCGTCTATTATGCTTTCCTTCAGGGTGGATTCCTCCTGAGCGGCCTCATCTATGCCCTTTACTCTTGCAAGGCTCTGGCGGCCCTCGTAGGAGAGGAATACCTGCTCCTCAAGTACGCTGGAGAGCCTGAGGACGCGGCTGTCCTCAAGGATTGGCGCGAAGACGGCGCTGTCCGGGACAAAAAATTTCCCGGAGACGGGCCTTATCACAAAATCTGGGTCAGACGCCTCCAGGGACTGCCCGACCAGACGGTTGAAGCCGTTGAAAACGGAGAGAATAATAACAAGTGCCGCTGTCCCTATTGCCATACCTGCCACGCCAATACCCGAAATCATATTGATTACGTTATGGCTTTTCCGGGAAAACAGATACCGGATGGCAAATATGAACGGCAACTGTGTCATCCTGACTATCCCTTGTCATTCTGAGCGTAGCGAAGAATCTCCTCTATTTCTTAAGCAGTTCTTCAATATGCTCTGCGTAATCCAGGGTGGTGTCCAGGATGAAGATGAGTTCCGGGACAATCCTGAACTGCTTGGCAACAAGGTGACCGAGTTCTCCGCGGAGGGCTTTATTGTTCTCCTGGAGAATCTGCATGACGGGGCCCTGTTTCTCGGAGGGGAATACGCTCACAAACACCTTGGCAACGGAAAGGTCAGGGCTTACGCGGACTTCGCTCACCGTAACCATGGCACCGCCGAATGCGGCCATACCCTTAGAACGTATAAGTTCTGCAAGGTCTTTCTGTATTTCGCGCCCAACTTTGAGCTGTCTTGTACTTGCGGGTTTTTCCATATCGTCGTCATTCCCGGCTGTGACCGGGAATCTTTTATTTCACGTTGATAATATAGTAGTTCTTCTTTCCCTTCTGGGCAAGGATGTAGTGACCGTTCACAATATCGGCCTCAGTAACCTCTGCGGCGATATCCGTGACCTTGTCCTTGTTGATGGCGATGCCGCCGCCCTGGATCATCTTGCGGGCCTCTCCCTTGGAAGGGAGGATGGCGGTTTTAACGGCAAGGAGGTCCATGATGTTAACGGGGAGTTCCGCTTTGGAAAGGTCAAATGAAGGGACGTCTCCAAAGACTGAGAGGAAGGTTCTCTCGTCAAGTTTACGAAGGGCTTCAGAGTTACCGCTGAAGAGCATCCTGGATGCCTCTATGGCGTTATCAAGAGCTTCCTGACCGTGGCACATACGGGTTACTTCCTCTGCAAGGACCTTCTGGAGTTCACGGGCGCCGGGGTTCTCCCTGTGGCGGGCGATAAGGCTCTCTATGGTCTGCCGGTCCAGCATGGTGAAGATCCTGATGTAACTCTCTGCGTCGTTATCGGCCACATTGAGCCAGAACTGGTAGAATTCATACGGGGAGGTGCGTTCCGGATCCAGCCAGATGTTGCCTTTCTCCGTTTTTCCGAACTTTGTTCCGTCGGCCTTGCGGATGAGGGGGCAGGTGAGCGCAAATGCCTGGCCGCCATCCATGCGGCGGATGAGTTCCGTGCCGGTGGTAATGTTGCCCCACTGGTCAGAGCCGCCAAGCTGGAGGATGCAGCCCTTGTTCTTCCACAGCCAGTAGAAATCGTAGCCCTGCATGAGCTGGTAGGAGAATTCCGTGAAGGACATACCCTCACTGGAATCACGGGACAGGCGCTTTTTGACGCTGTCCTTTGCCATCATGTAGTTCACGGTGATGTGCTTTCCTATGTCGCGGATGAAGTTTATGAAAGAGTAATCCTTCATCCAGTCATAGTTGTTCACAAGCTCCGCCTTGTTGGGGGCGTCAGATTCAAAGTCAAGGAAGCGGGAAAGTTGGGCCTTGATGCCTTCCACGTTGTGACGGAGGGTTTCCTCGTCCAGGAGGTTTCTCTCCGCGCTTTTCATTGAAGGGTCTCCGATCATGCCGGTGGCGCCGCCAACAAGGGCGTAGGGCTTGTGGCCGCAGCTTTGGAAATGCTTCAGTATCATTACGCTCACAAGGTGGCCGATATGCAGGGAATCTGCGGTGGGGTCAATTCCTACATAAGCCGCCTGGGGGCCTTCCATAAGTTTCTCTTCTGTTCCGGGCATGATATCCTGGATCATGCCGCGCCATTTGAGCTCCTCTACAAAATTCTTCATAAGTAAAATGATATAACCTACAAAGATACAGATTTTTTTGTACTTTTGTTTGCTAAACAATGATTCCAAATGAAGAAACTGATTCTACTATCCATTCTGGCAATATCGGCCATTGCCTGCGGCCCCCGCTATGAGACCGTGAAAGGAGACCCCCTTGGGGCAAAGATCTGCACCCTTGACAACGGACTGAAGATATATATGTCCGTGAATAAGGACGAACCCCGTATCCAGACATACATTGCCGTCCACGCCGGCGGCAAGGATGATCCCGCAGACAACACCGGCCTTGCCCATTACCTTGAGCACATGATGTTCAAGGGTACGGAGCAGTTCGGCACCCAGGACTATGAGGCGGAAAAACCGCTTCTGGCCCAGATAGATTCCCTGTACGACGTATACCGTACACTTACGGATCCTGCCCAGAGGGAAGCCCTTTATCACCAGATTGACTCCGTGAGCCTTGAGGCGTCAAAGATTGCCATCCCCAATGAGTACGACAAACTGATGTCCATAATAGGCTCTGAAGGCTCCAACGCCTTTACCACCAACGACGTAACCTGCTACGTTGAGGAAATCCCTTCCAACCAGGTGGATGCCTGGGCACGTATTCAGGCCGACCGCTTCATGAACTGCGTTTTCCGCGGGTTCCATACTGAACTGGAGGCTGTGGATGAGGAAAAGAACATGGGCCTTACGGACGACGGTGAAAAG
>CACXNH010000062.1 GCA_902768955.1 uncultured Bacteroidia bacterium
AGCATTTCAGTAGCCCTGAAGCCGGAATATGAGTCCCAAATCCGGGCCGATATCCGCCGTGGTGTAGAGTTATACGCCCACGGCCCCGAATATTGGAAATACGTGGAAGACCTGGCCATCCGCTATGCCCGGGAATGGGACAGGGATGGAATCTTCAGGTTGGCAAAATAATCCCAGCAGGGTACTCGCCATACACAAAAACAGCCCAAAACGTGTACGCTCAGTACCCTCGAAACGCAAAAGAAAACAGAACAGCATTTGCCGTTCTGTTTTCTTGGTAGCGGAGGCTGGACTCGAACCAACGACCTCCGGGTTATGAGCCCGACGAGCTACCGACTGCTCTACTCCGCGGTTTGGGATTGAACAGGTAAGGACTTTTTCCAAAAAAACAAATCTTTTCTTAAGAAAAAACGCTTCTCTTTACTTTCCAGCTATGACTTTACGGGCTTCGTCGGGGTCTATTCCACGGAGTTCCAATGCCTTATCCTTGAGCCTGTCAATTTTTTCCTTGTTCTCAATCACCTTGTTTTCTATGAACACTGAAACGCTTGAAAGGACATAGTACACGGCCGTCTGGATTGTCATGGCCCTTATTTCAGGAGCAATGAGGGCAAGGGAGCCTCCGGCCGTATTGAGGTTTATGAAGGCGCGACACCCGAACGTGGACGGGAAAAAATAGCTCACATACCTCCAGAACTCAGGTATGGATGTCTGCGGCCATGAGAATCCCGTGAGGAAAAGACATATAGGAGACACGCTTAGAAACAGCACGAACACCGTTTCCCTCCTTGTGATAAGCGACGACCACGTGAAAGTGAAGAATATGCAGTCCACCACAAAAAACACCAGAAGGACCATTATGTCCGTCCACTCCCCTCTTTGCGGAAGGGAGAAAATCCATGGAATCAGAAGGGCGATGAGGGTGCCTGTAACCATGTATATGGAAAAATATGCCGCGCCCCTTCCAAGAAGCACCCGGCCTATACCAAGCCCTTGCAGTTTCCCCGGCATTGAGGCAAAACTGCGATTCTGTTCCCTGAGCGTTCCGGCAAGGAGCGACTCCCCGTAAAACATTGTCTGCTGAATCACAAGAAGGAGTGCGGCCGAAATGAAGAAGATGGTATAGGAGAAAGGCTTGTTGTACGGCAGGCTTTCGTCAGATAGCACCGGCTGAACGGCCTGCCATGCCGCCTGCGCATCCATCCCGGACGCAGTGTATCTTTCAAGCTGGATCTGGTGCATTTCATCCAGCATCGTGAGGTTTGTCCCCATGGTGAGGCATTTGTAGTAGAGGAAACTGGACATGTCGGCATAAGTGGATATGACGCCCTGCTCCCCGCGTACCAGACGGCTGTCGAAATCCCCTGGAACATAGATTATCCCGTGGACAGTCCCTTTTTGCATCAGGGCTTTGGCCTCTTCCATGGATGCGCAGTAGATGAGGATGTTACACTCCCTTGTGGCATCCACTTTCCGGATAAACCGGCGGCTGTAGGCCCCGCCCGAATTGTCCACTACGGCAACGTCCATTTCGTCAACGGTACCATTCATGTAGATAAGGTTGTAGAGGACAGGATAGAGCAGGCCGCCCACAAAGAAAATGACCATTACGCCGGAATCCGAGAAGATGAGCCGGAGTTCGTTCACAAATATGCTGTACCAGTTCCTTACCCAGGTACCAAGGTAACTAATTCCTTTCATAATCCTGATATTTATATGCGTGGCCCAGCCTCCCTATAAGCGTGAAAGGCAGGAACAGGAAAAGCAGAAGATGCACCGCCTCCTTCCACCAACCGGCGAATCCGCTGCCCCAGATTGTCTCCTGGACATGGAAAAGGTAATAGTGCCTTAGCGGGAAAATGGCACTGAAGCCCTGCACATACGGGGGCATCGCCTCAACGGGGAGAGAGAACCCTGCCAGCGAGAATCCCAGCACACTGATAATGGCGCCCACACTTATGGCGAGCCTCAGGACCGGGAACAGTTCCACTATGAAAAGTCCCATGGCCTCCGATGCGCTTACAAGGAGAAGGATATCCAGGAACATCCAGAAGATACTTCCCTTTACCGGATATTTCAGCCACTGGAAAAGCAGCATCTCCAGGGTTATTCCAAGCACCGTAAAAATGATGTTGTATGGCACCAGTTTTCCCACCAGCGCCGTCACCATCGAGTCGCCTGCCGTTTTAAGGAGATGCTTAGATGTTCCATACTTAAGCTCTGACCCCACGGCATATATCGTAATCAGGATGACTATCATCTCAAGGATACCGGGAAGAAGCACACCGTTAAGGTAGACTCCGTAATTCACGGCCGGATTCCCTATCTGGTGTTGGTCCAGAACTATCGGCTGGATTTTGCCCATTATCTCCCGCTCGTTCATTCCTTTAAGGCGCATCACCTCCCTTTGGACCGCCCCGTTTGTTAGGTTTACCATGGTAAGGATATCCTTGTATGCCAGGGCCCCTCCAACAAAATAAAGGGAGTTCACATAGTAGCCGATATGGGGTTGCCGGAAAGACTGGACATCGGAATTGAACCCCTCGGGGATAACGATGTACGAGGTTATTTTGCCAGTTTCCATGTGTTCCCTGGCAAGATGGATGTCGTCGTACCACACAGTCTTTCCAAGCTGGGTGGCGTCCAGTTCCCTTGCAAACATCCGGGAAGTCGAGCTGTTGTCAAGGTCTACCACCCCTATGGGAAGATCATGCGGGAGGCCGTCCTTCATGAATGTAGTATAGAACGCCGCATTCACAATTAGCACCCCGACGGACGATAGGATATACACCGGCCGTTTAAGGATAATGAGAAACTCCCGTCGGAGCACTTTGACAAACTTTCCTGTCATTTTCCAGATTCAACTGTCATTATGGCGCTCATCCCCGGACGGAGCCCCGGTATCTGATAATCCGGACGGGCCCGGACTTCAAAAGTACGCGTATCAAACTCGCCGGTTTCGCGTGTAGCCTTCCAGGTAGCATAAGACTCCCGGGCCGAAATATAATAGACCGTGGCCGATATCCGCCTGCCATCCAGGGCCGGAATAGTAAGGTCTATGCGGTCTCCGCTCTGCATGCCGTGAAGGCGGTCTTCGCGGATATTGAATGTAAACCACATGTCCGAAAGATCCTCTATGGTCATAATGGGAGAGCCTTGTCCCACAAGTTCGCCCACTTTGGGGTAAATGCTGGCCACAACCCCGTCACATGGGGATGTAAGGCGTATTTCGTCCAGGTACGAATTCACCAGTTCCACGGCGGCGTTCGCCCTTTCCACAAGTGCCACGGCGGCGTCCTTATCCTCCTGGCGGGCTCCCTTTACGGCCATTTCCCACTGGCTTCTGGCAGCACGCGTAGTTGCCTTTGCAGCCTGGTACTGGGCCAGGACCTCGTCGTATTTCTGGTCAGAGACAACCTTTTCGTCGTGGAGGCTCTTTATCCTCTCGTAGGATTTCCGCATCACCTGCTCCCCTACCTTGGCCTTCTGGTACATTTCATAGGCTCCTGTAATCTGTTCGCTGCGGGCTCCGTTATAAGCCTTGTCCTTCTGAGCGGTAGCGGCGGCCTTCGCAGCAGCGGCCTCGGCTATCTTGGAGCGTATTTCAGGGGAATCTATAACGACAAGGGTGTCGCCTTTCTGCACCGTAGAGCCTTCCTCGGCGCGGAATTCCTCTATTCGGCCCGGGACCTTTCCGGACACGCGATATTCCGTAGCCTCGGCTTCACCCTGGATTACGTAGGGCTTGGGCTTGGAGACCACATATCCCACCACTGAAACTGTGAGAACTATCACCACAAGGGCAGTTACGCCGATGAGGATATTGTAATTGCTTTTTTCCTGTTTCATTCTAAAGTAGTTTTTCCAAATTGTCGTATCCTTCCACGCTCCTCAGCTCCGACACCGCCGACTGGAGTTCCGCTCCGGCATCTATCCAGTCGCTGTGGGCGCTGAGCCACGCGGTATGCGCTCCAAGCACGGTGGAAGTTGTCACCATACCGGCCTCAAAGCCTATGTTGGCCCGCCTAAGGTTTTCTTCGGCCACCTCGACGGCGCTCTCCGTCATCGTGAGTTTTTCCTTCGCTTCCTGAACTATAACCCTCTGACGGGCCACCTGCAGGGCGATGAGTTCCTTGGTCTCGGAGAGGCGGTCACGGTACTGCCGGGCTTCGGCCTTGGCTTTTTTCACCTTCCAGATGCCTTCTCCGCCATGGCAGATGGGTATTTTCACCATTACCCCGGCCGACAGCGCACATCCCTGGAAATTATTCTGGAAGCCGTTGAAGCAGTTGGGGTTTGTGATGCTGCATGCGCCAACAAGAGCCACCACAGGCATCATGTCTGCGGCCGCTATCTTAACCTTCCTGTCATAAATGTCGGCCGCAAGGGTAAGGCTCCTTATCTCCGGGCGGGAGTCGTAGACATCTTCAATGCTTTTCCCGGAGAGATATCCCGGATCCGGGACGCCGTCTGCGGTTTCATCGGCAAGCACGATTTCGGTGTCAAGAGGAAGGCCGATTTTCTGGCAAAGGAGCATCTTTGCAAGCCTTAGGCCGCTTGAGGCCTTGCTGAGGAGAAGATCGGCCTCATTAACCTTCACCTTTACCTGAAGGACATCAGACATTGTGCTCACGCCGGCATGCTCAGAGCGAATGACATCCTTCTCCATTTTATGAAGGAGTTCGGAGTAGCTGCGGGCAAGTTTTTCTTTGTCGGAGATGGAGACAATCTGCCAATAAGCCTTCTCCACATCGGTGACAATCCCCTGGAGGCTGGTCTCGTAACGGCTTTCGGCAAGTTTTTCGGCCTTTGATGCCATGATTGTGCTGTTCACAATCTTGCCGCCGGCAAAAACGGGCTGCTCAACAATGACGGCACCTCCAAAGAGGTTGTGGAGGTCCGGGTGAAGGGCGGCGTCTATCTCTTCGCCTATCGCATTCACCGGGGTGGCTATGTCGGGCATGGCGCCGGATGTCCTGAGCGCCTCCAGGATAGCCTTGCCGCGCTCAGATGCGTTGAGTTCGGCCCTGTCCCAGATTTTTCCATCTATGGTGGAGCCCATGGTACGTATCCGCTCCGACTGGTCGTCGCTCACAAGAGCGATGTCCCTGTTGTTATACATGTATCCGCCCACGGCCGTAACCTTAGGGAAGAAGTTTGCGACTGCTGTTTTCCTGTCATAACCGGCCATTTCCACGGCGGCCTTGTCCATGTCCAGCTGGCGGCTTGTCTCCACTGCCATTCTGCGGCAGTCCTCAAGGGTGATGACACGCTGTGCCAGGGAGACCTGGGTCATGAGGAGCATGAGTCCTACAAATAATGAAAACCTTTTCATTTTACCATTCATTTTTTCAGCACGCTATAATGCAAAAAAGTTGCCTAAAATGGGGATGTCAGACACCAAAAAGGAACATTTATTGGTATTTTGGTAGAATTTTCCTATTTTTACGCCATGAATAGTAAAGTACTGGACATTAGTATTTCCCGCGTACTGGCGCTAACAGGAGCGGTAAACGAATTTTCGCTTGGAACAGACATAGTGCTTGGAGAGGTGTGCGGGGAACGCCTTGAAAAGGAGCAGGGCATCCTGGATGCCCTGAGGTCGCCGGTGAGGCTGGACGGCTACGCTTTCTTTTTCCTGAGAAGCGGCCACGTACGCCTGGAGCTCAACCTCACGGGGTACGAGCTTCACGATAAATCCGTACTTGTCACTTATCCCGGAAGCATAATCCACATATCGGACTATGACAAGGGTAAGGTGGCCGGGACAAAGCTATATTTCCTTATTATCTCCGGGGAAATACTTGGGAAACTTCAACTGACCATGGACAACTTTTCCCACAAGAGTTCTTCTGTGCTCAGAAACCCTTCCATTGCGCTTTCCGACGCAGACTGCTCCATTTCAGAGATATATTTCAAGCTGGCAAGGGATATCCTCAGCTCCGGAAGGATGCACAAGGAAGACATCCTTGTCCCGCTCCTTTCATCTTTCACCCACATTGTTTCCGCGGCATTTGAGATAAGGGGCGGAAGCGGGGGAAGTGACACCAGGCAAGACGCCATCTACGAATCCTTCATCTCCCTGGTTTCCAAGCACCATGTAAGGGAAAGGGGCGTCGGCTTTTATGCCGACAGGCTCAACCTCTCTCCAAAATACCTGTCAAAGGTTATAAAAAAGGTATCCGGGCGCTCTGCGCCGGAGTGGATAGACGGTTTTGTGGTGCTGGAGGCGAAGAGTCTCCTGAGGTATTCCGGAATGTCTGTCAAGGAAATAGCAGCGGCCCTTAACTTCAACAGCCAGAGCCTCTTCTACAAGTTTTTCCTGTCACACACAGGGATGTCGCCGTCGGCCTACAGGTAATCAGGCAATGAAACCCAGTATTCCGGGCCATGGGCGTTCAGCTTTACGCCCATGGCCCGGAATACTGGAAATACGTGGAGTCACTTGCCATCCGCTACGCTGAAGAGTGGGGCCGCAGCGCCATATTCACTCAAGAAAAAAGCCAGCCTTGAAAGGGCTGGCAAAATGGAGCGAGATACGAGTCTCGAACTCGCGACCTTCGGCTTGGGAAGCCAACGCTCTACCAACTGAGCTAATCTCGCATGTGCGGATTGCAAAGATAACACAAAAAATTGTAACTTTGTCAAAATTTTTGTGAAATGGCCATCCAGAAACCATCCATACCCAAAGGCACGCGTGACTTCGGTCAGGCCGATATGTCCCGCAGGAACTATATCTTTGACACCATCCGCAGCGTTTTCCGCACGTTTGGCTATCAGGAAATCCAGACTCCCTCGATGGAAAATCTTTCCACCCTGCTTGGAAAGTACGGCGAGGAAGGAGACAAACTCCTTTTCCGCATCCTCAATTCAGGTGACGCTTTTGCAAACGTGGACACCACTAAGCCCCTCACCCCCCAGGTATGCGAAAAAGGCCTCAGATATGACCTTACCGTGCCTTTTGCCCGTTATGTGGTTCAGCACCAGAATGAGATCTCTTTCCCGTTCAAGCGCTTCCAGATCCAGCCGGTATGGAGGGCAGACCGCCCCCAAAAGGGCCGCTACCGTGAGTTTTACCAGTGTGACGTAGACGTTATCGGCTCAAAAAGCCAGGTGAACGAACTTGAACTGGTCCAGATGGTTGACGCCGTGTTCGGAAAATTTGGGGTGCGCGTCAAGATTCACATCAACAACCGCAAGGTCCTCACCGGCATCGCAGAGATTGCCGGCGCCCCGGACAAGGTTGTGGACATCACCGTGGCCATTGACAAACTGGATAAGATCGGCCTTGAAAAGGTTAAGGAAGAGATGGCCGGAAAAGGCATCCTGGAAGATGGCATTGCCGTCATCGAGAAAATTCTCTCCCTACAGGGCAGTTCGGCCGATAAACTTGGCGCTATGAAGGCTCTCTTCGAAGCGTCCAGGACCGGCCTCAAGGGCATTGAGGAACTTGAGGAACTCTTCGGCCTCATTGAAGCGGCTGGCGTAAAAGCCCCCGTGGAGATGGACCTCTCCCTTGCGCGCGGCCTCAATTACTACACCGGCGCAATATTCGAGGTAAAGGCCCAGGATTGGGAAATCGGCAGTATCTGCGGCGGTGGAAGGTATGACAACCTCACCGGAATCTTCGGCCTTCCGGACCTTTCCGGGGTTGGCATCTCCTTTGGCGCAGACAGAATCTACGACGTCCTCACGGGCCTTGAACTCTTCCCCGCAGCCCTGGAGCAGTCCACAAAACTACTTTTTGCAGTTATGGGGGCCGATGAACTCCGCTATGTCCTTCCTCTTGCAAAGTCTCTCCGTGAAGCCGGCGTTGCAGTTGAGGTGTACCCGGAGGCCACTAAACTGAAAAAACAGTTTGACTATGCCGATAGAAAGGCCATCCCGTTCATCTCCATCAACGGCTCAACGGAAATGGAGGCTGGCACCGTGAACCTCAAGAATCTTGTGAGCGGAGAGCAGAAGGCTTTCCCTGCAACTGACCTTAAGGCCATACTTGAATTCCTGTCATAATGCTCATAATACCCAAGAACTACCGCAACATCCTTGGCGGGGTGGAGCAGACTGAAAAGGCCATCAAGGCCGTAAAGGACATGTTCCAGGTGAATCTCAGTGCCCAGCTGGCCCTGCTTCGCGTAACCGCTCCCATGATGGTGCTTTCCGGCCAGGGCCTCAACGACGACCTTAACGGAGTGGAGCGCCCGGTCCGTTTTCCGGTGAAAAGTATGAACGAGGCCCCCGCAGAGGTGGTTCATTCCCTTGCCAAGTGGAAAAGGCTAAAACTGGCCGAATTGGGCACCGCTCCCGGACGCGGCATCTATACGGATATGAACGCGCTTCGCCCTGACGAAGACCTTGACAATATACATTCAATATATGTGGACCAGTGGGACTGGGAGAAGGTGATGCTCCCTGAAGAACGGAACCAGGAGTACCTCCGCAAGACCGTCCGCCGCATCTATGAGGCCGTGAAGGTTACTGAGAATAAACTCTACGTGGAGTTCCCCCAGATAACCCCCATCCTTCCGGAAGATATCTATTTCATTACCGCGGAGGAACTTCTCCAGCGTTATCCCGGGATGAATCCCAAAGAGAGAGAAAACGCCGTCACACGTGAGTACGGGGCCGTTTTTGTAATGGGAATAGGCGGGCCGCTATCTAACGGAGAGCCCCACGACGGCCGCGCCGCCGACTACGACGACTGGTCCCTGAACGGAGACATCCTCCTTTGGAATCCCATCCTTGAGAGCGCCTTCGAGATTTCCTCTATGGGTATAAGGGTAGACGCCCCCACCCTTCACAGCCAACTATCGGCCCGTGACCAGTTATGGAAAGAGGACCTTTACTTCCACAGGCTCCTTCTGGAAGGGAAACTACCCCAGACCATCGGCGGCGGTATCGGCCAGTCCCGCCTGTGTATGTTCCTTCTCCGTAAGGCTCACATCGGAGAAATCCAGTCTGCCGTATGGCCGGAAGAAATGCGCCGCCAGTGCGCCGCCGCCGGGATAGAGTTGGCATAACTACCTTTGTCATTACCGGCTTGACCGGGAATCTCAAGTTTTTTTGGAGAATTAAAAAAAACTCCTTACCTTTGCAATCCCAAACCGCGGAGTAGAGCAGTCGGTAGCTCGTCGGGCTCATAACCCGGAGGTCGTTGGTTCGAGTCCAGCCTCCGCTACTACAGCCGGAAAGTCGAAAGATTTTCCGGTTTTTTCTTTTTCGGCCGTTTTGTAACTCGCTGATAATAAACGCATTACTTTCAGGGCCTCGTTTTCAACATCGGTTCGAGGAATATCCTTTTCC
>CACXNH010000063.1 GCA_902768955.1 uncultured Bacteroidia bacterium
CGCTTATCAGGACAATCCCTACAGAGAATACGCCTTCCCCTTTGAAGGGAAGGACGTGCGTTTCAAAGTTGAGGGGAAGGTCCTTACCGTTACTGGTTACGGAACTCGGAAGGTGTAACTCCCGTCTTTTTCTTGAAGAACCTGGCAAAATAGGACTGATCCGGCACTCCAACGCGTCCGGCAATTTCCCCAATGGGAACAGTGGGGTCTTTGAGCAGCGCCTTTGCCATGTTAAGGCGGGCAATCTCTATCCAGTCAATGGCGGTGCGGTGGGTGTGCTGTTTGACTGTTTTGTTCAGGTAATTTGGCGTAACGTTAAGCTGGGCTGCGTATTCGCTCACAGAAAACTGCGCATTCCTGCCCTCAAAAACAAGCTGCAGGAATTTCTCAGGTATGGCTGCAACCTTTCCGCCAGGCCTTACCTGGCACAGAATCATATCCATTGCGCTTTGCAGGAAGGTATAATCCTTATCCTCCATGGCGGTGAGCATACGTTTGAAGAGGTGACCCAGGAAAACAGCGTCATCAAACCAGAAACTTTGGAGGTGAGGTTTGGAGGTGCGAAGGATGGAGTATGATGCGTCTTTTAGGAAACTTATTGAGAATGAACCGATAAATCCGTAGCAATTATTGTAATGCTTTATAAGGATCCTTTTGCTCTCAGGGACTATGATAAACTGCCCCGGGCCGATGAGGTAGTTGAGTCCATCTATACCGGTCAGGGCCTCTCCTTCAGACAGGAAAGCATATACGTAGCGGTCCAGGATGTATTCGCTTATGTCCAGAGGCTCAGTGTAGCCCTCAATCTTTAGTTCGTGAATGCTGAAGGAATGTTTCATATTAGAATTCTACGTCCAAACCTATATTTATTGTAAAGTTCTTCCTGTCTTCACGGGGATGTGTTACCCTCCAGTAAGCGTCCACGCGGATTATGCGGAGGATGTTGGAAATGCCCACTCCAAGTTCCACATAAGGGACTTCCAGCGTCTGGAGTTTCATATTGTCGGGCACTATGAACATCCCGTGGTCACGGTCATTGGCCTCAGTGAGGGTTCCCCATGCAAAACGGGCTGTAACAACTTCTCTGAGATCCAGTTTCTTAAGAAGCGGAATCTTCCCAAGGAAGAATCCGTTGAAATTGTGCACGTAATACCCGGTGAGCCAGCGGTCCGACGCAAACTCGAAGTAATCCATGCAGGAGAAGGCCGATTTGTCAAGGAAATACGTCTGGTTACCTTCGTGGAGTTTGAGGAGGGTGTAGGGGACGGAGCCCCAGATGGCGCCGCCCTGCAGCATGAATTTTCCAAATCCCACTGCCGTAGAAGGCACTTTCCAGGTTATTTCGGCCTCTGTCTTGAGATATCCTATGGAACTCTCCGTGATGCCGGGGATGCCGCCGTAGACATCCAGTGTAATGACCGGATATTTGGTGAAGAGATAGTGCTTGAGGAAGTAGCCGCGGCTCACTCGCTCGTCAAAGGAGAAGCGGAGCTGGCCATGGACCTCATTGGTGGAGTAACTGTCCTGGATAAGGCCGTCAGACCTTCTTATGAACGGCACAATGTCGTTTCCCCAGATGCGTGACTGTGTAAGCTGGAGCACGGAGTTTATCTCACGGCAGAACTCGTGGTCATAGTTGATATCAATGGAACGCACCATGTTGCGTTTGCTGCCGTGGTCACGCGCAAGGATTGAAGAGAAGATATTGGGGACAGAGAAAACGCCCTTGCCGCTTCCAAATTGCTTATAATCGTATGTGGCGGTGACAAAGAGTTTACGGGTCTTCTCCCTTCCAAGCATCCATTCAAGGGTGGCTTCTCCCTTTACGCCCCTGTCTTTGAATCCGTAGGCTACATATCCTCCAAGGCGCAGTTTCTCATTCCATTCCTTCAGGGTACGTCCTCCAAGCTGGATCCTGAATCCCTCCTGTCCGGTGAATGAGAAGGTCCTGGCCCATCGGCCAAATTCAAATTTCCAGGGCTTTACTTCTACATAGTTGTTGACAAGGGTTCTGGCTACACCATAGGTCCCTTTATACAGGTTTGTACCCTGGAATGTCTCCACCATCTCATAGATGCCCTGTTCCCTTTCAGTAAGCTTGTAGGGACGCGCCTGGGCCCAGTAGTCCTCATCACCGCCCTTTACATCCCTCATCACGACTGCCTCCTGTGACGTAAGGGCGTCCTTGTCAGTTATGGGACCAAGCACCGGCATCTCATATTTCATGTTGCGGTTGGCGAGGAAAGAAACGAGTTTGGATTTGTCGCTGAGGGTTATGGAAAAGTCAATGAAAAGGTGTTCTTCGTCATAAAACCACTGGCCGTTTGGCAGGCGGCGGTTCACGATCTCAAAGTTGATGTGCCTGATCCAGTTTACGTTGGAGGATGGGGATAGCTTCGCGTGGACGCTCCTGATGCCAAAATCCTCCGCGTCAAACTGCATTTCTCCGTCAAGGGTAGGGGATGTCACAAGGCTCTTGGGGTGGAAACGCAGGACATAAGTTTTGCGGCCCTCCACCTGAAGGCTGTCCACAAGGAAATAGTTGTAGAATATGTGTGACGATGCCGCTGCCGGGTTGGGGATTTCCAGGTTGAAAACGCCTATGGATGGCTTGTAGAAGTTGGTCTTTAGAAGGTAGGAGCCGGTGAACTGGCGCACCACGTTGTCTTCCTCCAGACCGGAGATGCGGCTGGCACGCATGACTTCCCTTATCCAGGACGGGTTCTCCGAATGGTACACGTCAGAGACGTTCTCGGAGATCATTACCGGGATGAAGGGCTTTCCCGTGATGGCCGATGTATCCGCATACTCCCTGATGAAACCCACATTCTTGTCCAGGACCTTGAGTTTGAGGAAATCCTCCATGTTGGTGACGTCGAACTCTATCTTGGAATAGAGGTGGGAACTCCAGTCCGGGCCGGTGTCAGGGTCATTCCTGGAGAGGGAGGCGTCAAGTTTCCGGAGGACGGATTTGATGTAGCGGTCGTCGGGCTTCACAATTGCGGCGTCCAACTGGCGCTTGTCCGGAAGAAGGTGGAAGTTTATCTCTGAGAAAGCGCCCTTGTTCACTTCTATGGAAAGCGGCTCATATCCAAGGAGCTGCGCCGTGAGGACCCTGGCGTCAGGGGAGCGGGTTTCAATACTGAAACGCCCGTCAAGGTCTGAGGTTATGCCGATGGTTGTACCGTCAAAGTAGATTCCCACGAAGGGGAGAGGTTCTCCGGTTTCGGCGTCGTACACTCCTCCTCTTACACGCGTAGACTGTCCGGCTGCGGAAAAGGCAGTCAGGAGCACTATGAGCGATATCAGAATCCTCCTTATCAAGAATAGATGGCGTTTATCAGAGAGAGTTTCCAGTTCTCTGGCAGAATCCGTACCAGAAGGCCCACGGCCTTATAGTCAATGCGGGGAATAACCCTTACGGACATGCGCCGTTTCCTCAGTTGCCTCAGGATTGCCTTTGCAATGACTTCAGGCTTCATGCCGCTTTGCTCGTCCTTTTCAATCTTGTGGAGGTTCTTTGTGAGACGTTTATTGTAGGGAGTGCCTTCAGGGACGGTAATTTTACGGGCCTTTGTAAATCCGGTGGCCACATCTCCGGGAAGGATGCTGCAGCACTGGATGCCGGTTCCCTTGAGCTCCATCCGAAGGCCTTCTGTGAGGGAAAGCATTGCGGCTTTGGCCGATGAATAGAATACTTGGAAGGGGAGTTGCAGCACCGCCATCACAGAGGTTACTGTGATTATGCGTCCGTGACCCTGCTTACGGAATACGGGAAGGCAGGCCTGAATGGTTTTGAGCGCTCCGAAGTAGCAGGTCTCAAACTGGGCCCTGGCATCTTCCTCCGTGGTGTATTCAATGGGGCCGTAGATGCCGTTTCCGGCATTGCAGATAACGGCGTCAAGCCTGCCATCGGCCTTTATGATCTCTTCTACAGCCGCCTTGAGCGTGGCGGCGTCATTTACGTCAAGCTTTATTGGAACTATGCCGGGGTGTGCCTCTGCAGCCGTTCCTCGCCTTGATCCGGCGTACACTTTCATTCCGGAATCGGCAAGTGTCTTTGCCGTTGCAGCACCTATTCCGCTGCTGCCGCCGGTGATGAGCACTATTTCCATAATTCACTTCTGTTTATGAAGTTTTCCGGGACAGGAATATTGTATACGCTGTCACGGAGAAATTGTTTGAAATCTTCTTCAGGAATGGCCTTCTGGGCCTCAGGGCTTATGGTTTCTCCAATGATTACGCGGGGATGGCTGCCCTTCTTGTTGAAAACCTCGTGGAAGAGGCGTGTAAAGCGCAGCTTGAAGTGGATAAGGCCCAGGAGGTAGTAGAACATGGAATTCCTGTCTGCAAACCGTATGGGCACAATTGGAACGCCGGCTTTCCTTATTAGTCTTATGGCGGCGTCCTGCCACTCCCTTTCACGGATAATCCAGCCTTCGCGGGGTTTTAGATCGGCCACGGCGCCGGAAGGGAAGAGGATGAGGGGCTCTCCGCTTTTTATCTGCATGAGGGCGCTCTTCACTCCGTTTATGCTGGTGGAAGTGGTCTCCCGCTTTGTGGTGGTGGGGTTTACGGAGATGAAATTGGGCTCAAGTCCCTTGATCCAGCTCAGGAACTCATTTACCATAGCCTTGGCCCCGGGGCGTTTGTGGCCGATGAGGTCTACAAGGCATATCCCGTCAAGATGACCGTATACGTGGTTGGCAATTACTATGAATGAGCCGGCGGGAAGGCTTTCCAGGCGTTCCGGGTTTCCAACGGCAAAATCTACCTGGGCATAGTCCAGAATGCCTTTTGCAAAGTCAGGCCCTGGTTTTATCCCCTGTTTCCATACATAGTCGTGCAGCTGATTTACGTGGTCTATGCCTGTGAACTTGAGGGCCAGCCTGAAAAGAATCTTCCCGGCTTTTCCTTTGAAAACCGGGGAGATTCTTACGGCATCTTCTGGGGTTATGACCTGCATCTGGCTAGTCCTTCTTTAGAGGGTCCTTCTCACTGAAATATTTAAGATCCTTGAAAAAACTTACGATATAGGCCGCAAAGATTATCAGTGCCGCGGCTACGGCAATATAATCAAACAGGCCAACCTGGAAGTTGTTGTGGAAGATTGTGACGGGCTTTTTCCACTGTGACAGCCAGGGAATGTAGATGAAGCAGATGTTTACGATGATGAGGATGAGGCGGAACTCCGTGGGACCCATTCCGGCGTAAGTGAGGCGCATTTCGCCCTTGAGGTGGCAGTCAATGTACACGTAGATGCTGAGCATGAAATATGCTACCAGGGCAAACATGGCAAAACTCATGTTTACAAGAGGGCTGAGGCCTACGCCTACAAACATGATTGTTTCATTGATCACGTCTACGTTATGGTCAATGTAGAAACCGTATGTTTTGCGCTGAGTGTTTCGTACGCGTGCAAGCGAGCCGTCCAGGGAATCCCCGAACCAGTTGATTGCAAGGCCAAGGCAGGAAAGCCACAGCCAGTTTAAGTTAAGGTTTGCAAGAGCGTAACCCGTGGCCATAACAATGGCGCCAAGAAAGCCAACGAAGGTGAGCATGTCTGAGGTAACCCACTTGGGCATACGCTCTGCCAGCCACACCAATACTTTCTTTTCCAGCGGGTTAAGAATTGAAGTTTGTATTCTTGCCGCTTGTTTCTTGTCTTCAGACATAGGTTTAAGTTATTTTTAACTTACAAAGTTAAAAAAAAATGGGAGAAAACGCTAACTTTGTGCTATGAAACCTAATACAATAGCTCTCCTTGCAGGTACGGTTGTACTTTCCGGCCTTTTTCTGTATACGTTCTTCAGTGTCCGCAGCTGCGTCCGTGAAAAGCAGTGGCTGGCTCTGGGGCCAATTGAAAATAATCCAGTACGTATTTATGACGTAAAGTACGCCCGTGAATTCAACGACATGAATGATGTTCAGCTTGCTGTTGCCCAGGCTGTTGGTGTGCCGCCAGTGAAGGATAGGGAAGAGGCGGAAAAGATGAAAGGCTCTCTGGTTCTTCTTGAGGATTGTGACCTGTATGAAATCCGGGAACTGACCCATTCCATTCCGTATCTGGTACCATCGGCCAAGGAGCTGCTGGACCTTATCGGCCGTAATTTCCAGGATTCCCTCTCATCTCACGGCCTCAATCCCAATAAACTTGTAGTCACTTCCGTTTTGCGTACTGAGGCCGATGTAGCGGCCCTTCGAAAGCGAAATACTAACGCTTCAGAGAACTCAACTCACCGTTTCGGCACCACGTTTGACCTTTCATACTGGCGCTACGTCAAAATAGAGGAACTCCGCGGCCGCCCGTATGAGGATGTCCCTCCTGAGTACCTTCGTGCTGTCCTGGGACAGGTTCTTCGTGATATCCACAACCAGGGTCTCTGCTACATCAAGTACGAGCGCAAACAAAACTGCTTTCACGTTACCGTGAAAGCCAAGTGACCTACGTTACCCCTCCCGAAACCCCTCCCCTCGGGGGAGGGACTTTTAACCGTGAAAGCAAAGTGATCCTACCCATTCATTTCGCTAATTGTAATGCCGTGGTGGTGGCAGCTAGTTCGCTGGATATCAATTAGTTACTGGGTTCTTTGGGAAAACCGGTAATACCAAAGAATCGTGTAAACGACTGAGCATTAATCACTTAGCCGCCACCGGCTCAGTTAAAGGGATAGTAAAAAAAGAAACGTCGGCCTTCACAGGCGGACGCTCTACTAACCACATAATTAATAACACTAAAACTAATAACCAATAGATTGATTCCGATGAGAGAACCTCACTTCCTCAATCCGGATACAAAGGTACTGCTTTTTTTTTGATTTGCAAATTTTTTCAAAAGATTTTTTACAAAATTTTTTCAAAATATAGTTAACATATTGATAATCAGCGAGAAATATTTTGAGAATCATCGAAACACACCGAAATACACCAAATTGTTATATGGTATTTATATATTGATAATTAATAAATTAGCGAATATCGAAACTGTGCGAAATAATTAGACTGTTTCAAATGAAAAGCGGATTGCAAGCAAATGCTTACAATCCGTTATTTTGGATTTATTTGGTTATTTCAAATAGAAATATTACCTGTGAAAACGTTTGCCGGGGATGAATCTGGATACCTGGTTGCAGTATGATTCGTACTGAGGATACTTTCCGCCGCTGATTTCCTCTGCGAGGGAAGAACTGCCAAGGAACATCACGACAAGAAGGAGGCAGCCTATGATGCTCCAGTTGAAGATGCCGATACCTGCGCCGATGGAGAATACGTAGAAGCATATCCAGATTGCCTGCTCTCCAAGGTAGTTGGGATGGCGGCTGATTGCCCAGAGACCGCGGGTATTGAAGCCAAGGTTGTAGGGTTCCGGAAGGTCTTCAAGTTTTTTGCCGCTCTTGATCATGCCCCACTTTGTGGTCTGGAATACCCACTGCTGTTCATCGGCCACGGCCTCCCAGGCAATGAATCCGAGCATGAGGACTGCGGCAATGACGTCTACAACGCCAAAGGGCACGGTGGAATTCATACTAACCAGGGCGGGGAAGGTGGTCATAAGGACAAGGGCGTTCTGGTATATGGAGATGAAAAGAAGGTCAAAGAGCATCCATCCCCAACGATTGCCGTTGAAGAAAGGGCCTTCACGTAGAACCCCCCAGCGGTAATCCTCTTCCCCTTCCCAGAACTTCCATCTGTACGCTCCTTTACGGGCAAAGTTGAAGGTGAGGCGGGCTCCCCAAAGGGTGGCAAGGACAGCCATCACGATGAGGCGGGCGCTGAAACCACCGTTGGCGGCTATGACCCAGGCATAGACTGCGGGAAGAATACTCCAAATCTTGTCCATCTGGGAGTTGTTTCCGGTGAGTTCACCAACAATAAAACAGAAAGCGGCACTGCATCCGGCAATGATGCCAAGAGTCTTGAATGTGGATAGTTGGAGATCGTCCAGTGCGGGCCCCACATATATATAAAGGAGGGGGCAAACGATGAGTGACAGGCCAAGCAAAGTGGCAATCAGGGGGATATTCATCTTTTTCATGGATACAAAGATACGCAAAATCTTTGATATCCATGAAAATAACCTACAGAAGCCGCTTGCGTAGGTTTTCTATCATATCCACCGTCATTGCATCAAGGGTGAAGGTGGGTTTCCAGTCCCATTCTTCACGGGCGCAGGAATCGTCCATGGAATCCGGCCAGGATGTGGCAATTGCCTGACGTACAGGGTCTACCTCATAGCGTACTTTGAGACCGGGGATATACTCACGGATTTTGGCAAAGAGCTGCTCCGGCTCAAAACTCATTGAGGCGATGTTGAAGGAATTGCGGTGCTTGAGCCGGGAAGGATCAGCTTCCATAAGCTGGATTGCAGCGTGAAGGGCATCCGGCATGTACATCATGTCCATGAAGGTGCCGGGAGCGATGGGGCATACAAATTCCTCTCCCTTGACGGCCGAATAATACACCTCAACTGCATAATCCGTGGTGCCGCCGCCGGGAAGGGTGGTATAGGAAATAAGACCCGGGAAACGGACGGAACGGGTGTCTACGCCGTATTTATGGAAATAATAATCTGAGAGGAGTTCTGTGGCAACCTTGGTTACGCCGTACATTGAACGGGGACGCTGGATAGTGTCCTGAGGCGTGCCGACGTGAGGAGTTTCAGGGCCGAAAGAGCCGATTGAAGAAGGCGTAAACACCGCACACCCCTTCTCACGGGCAATCTCCAGGATATTGAGAAGGCCGTTCATCTGGATATCCCAGGCAAGCAGGGGCTTGCGTTCTGCAACTGCGGAAAGCAGCGCAGCAAGGTTATAGATGGTGTCTATCTCATACTTGTCCACAATGGCGGCAAGGCCGGCGGCGTCACGGACATCGGCAATCTCTGCTGGGCCGCTTTCAAGGAGCACGCCCTTGGGCTCAGCGCCGGGAATATAGCCTGCGACAACCGTAGAAAGAGGAATCTCCCTTCTTATCTTCATTGTGAGCTCTGAGCCAATCTGGCCGGTTGAGCCAATTACAAGTACATTTTTCATATTGAAGCCATAGATTGTACAAATTTATTACTTTTTGGTGGAATTTCAACATAAAAGAGTTAAATTTGAAAGCATAAAACCACTTCTTAATTATGTACGGAAAATTTCAGAAATACCTTCAGGATGAGCTTCAGGCCATCAAGGATGCAGGACTTTACAAGAATGAAAGAAACATAGCCAGCCCCCAGAGCGCGGAAATCACTCTTCAGGACGGCAGCAAGGCGCTCAACTTCTGCGCCAACAACTATCTTGGCCTG
>CACXNH010000064.1 GCA_902768955.1 uncultured Bacteroidia bacterium
CGGATATCGAGTTCAACTTCCCCTTCGGTTTCAAGGAGCTTGAGGGCATTCACAGCCGTACAAACTTTGACCTTGGCAATCACCAGAAGTTCTCCGGAAAGAAAATCGAGTACTTTGATCCCGAGGAAAACACCTCTTACACTCCCTATGTGATTGAGACCTCTATCGGCGTAGACCGTATGTGCCTTGCTGTTCTGGCCCATTCTTACACTGTGGAGAAGCTTGAAAACGGTGAAGAACGCGTTGTAATGCGTATTCCCGCACCCCTTGCTCCCATCAAGGTTGCTGTCATGCCCCTAGTCAAGAAGGACGGTCTGCCGGAGCTTGCCCAGAAGGTTGTGGATGAACTCAAGTACGACTTCTCCTACCAGTACGACGAAAAAGACTCCATCGGAAAACGTTATCGCCGCCAGGATGCTATCGGCACTCCTTTCTGCGTTACAATTGATCACGACAGCCTCCAGGACGGCTGTGTAACCGTCCGTGAGCGCGACACCATGACTCAGGAGCGTGTAAAGATTGAGGACCTTCGTGCCCTTATCGATAAGAAAGTCTCACTCACCAACCTCCTTCGCAACCTGTAGGCGATGGGCGCCTTTCTGCTTTTCATAACAGCTGTGCTTGCCACCCTGGTCCTGTATTTCTGGGCCAGGAAGGCACAGCTTGAGAAGCAGCTCTTGCAGGAAAGGGAGGAAAACGAGCGAGTGATGTCGCTTGCGGAAGACCTCAAATCCCGTCTTTCCGCTGTGGAGCAGAAGGCCGATAAAAAACTGGACACTCTGGACCGTCTCTGTGAGCAGTATTATATATATGAAGGTACTGAAAATCTCCAGCCCCGTATCCTTAAGGAAGTCCGTTCCATAGTGGAGGGGCTGCGCTCTGATCCCGCAGTCCAGAAGTCTTTGGAACAGTCCCTCAACGCGCGTTATGACGGTGTAATGACAAAGCTCCGCGAGGCTTTTCCAACATGGAAGGAAGAGGATTATCTTCTTTACATGTTTGCCGCATCAGGCTTCTCTTCAACCACCATTTCCACCCTTCTTGAGAAGGATAAACCCTACGTTTACAACAAGCTTTATCGCCTCAAAGAGCGCATAAAACAGTCTGATACAACGCACAGAGTGCTGTTATTGGCCGTTTTGGAAAAGTGATTGTAAAAGTTAAAAAATTAATGGTTTTTGACGTGAATCAACGGCGGTGCGAGATTTATTATAATAGCCATAGCGGCAAATAGCTGGAAATCAATTGTTTATATTTATGCGTTTGCGAGATTTTCGCAGGCGCATTATTTTTTATCTTGGTACAGGCTTTGTAACTTTGCATCAGAAGAAAAATCATCAAAATTTTACAGATATGGAAGTCAAGAAATCACCTAAGGCAAGTCTTGAAAACAAGAGACTGCTCCTCACCGAGATCGGCCTTGTAGTCGCTCTTGGTATTGTGTACTTTGCTTTCAACTTCTCTTCCCGTGATAAGGCTGTTGCCGTTCTGGAAGACACCACCCAGGTTCTCGTCGAAGAGGAGATGATCGCCATCCAGAACGAGCTTCCCCCGCCCCCGCCGGAGGCTCCCCAGATCCCCGTCCTTTCAGACCAGATTGACATCGTGGACGATGACATCAAGCTTGATGACGACCTTTTCATCAACACCGAAGACGATGCAAACCTTGGCGTAGACATCATGGACTACAAAGAGGCCGAGGTTGAAGAAGAGGCTGTTGAGGAGGAAGCTATTCCCTTCCAGCTGGTTGAGCAGAAGCCTTCATTCAACGGCGGAGACGCCAACGAATTCTCCAAGTGGGTCAACTCCCGTCTGGTGTATCCGGAAATTGCAAAGGAAAACGGCGTTCAGGGCCGTGTTACCCTGCAGTTTACCGTGGAGGCCGACGGCCGTGTAACCAACGTGAAGGTTCTCCGTGGCGTAGACGAATCCCTGGATAAGGAAGCTGTCCGCGTTGTTTCAAGTTCTCCCAAGTGGAAACCCGGAAAGCAGCGTGACCGTGCGGTTAAGGTTACATACACCTTCCCCGTTATCTTCCAGCTCCGCTAAGGAAGCGTCTCATGGTATTCAGGCCGGCATCTCTTCACGGGGTGCCGGTTTTTTTCGGAAAATTTTAGTATTTTTGTAAGTTATTACATTATGGACTTACAGGCACTAAAAAACAAATACGACATAATCGGCAATGATCCTGCCCTGAACGAAGCCCTTGAGACGGCGGTCAAGTTTGCTCCCACCGGGCTCAGCGTGCTCATCCAGGGAGAGAGCGGCGTGGGTAAGGAAAGTTTTGCCCGCATCATCCACCAGTTCTCATCCCGCAGGCAGGGGGCATTTTTTGTGGTGAACTGCGGCGCCCTTCCCAAGGAGCTTGTGAATTCAGAGCTGTTCGGCCACGTAAAAGGTTCTTTCACCGGCGCCACGGATACCCGCAAAGGTTATTTTGAAGAGGCGGATTCCGGCACCCTCTTCCTTGACGAGATTGCAGAACTCCCCCAGGAAAGCCAGGCGCTGCTTCTGCGTGTCCTCCAGAGCGGAGAATACCGCAAGGTGGGCTCCAACAAGGTTGAGCACACTGATGTCCGCATTGTGGCGGCTACCAACGTACATCTCTATGAGGCCGTAAAACGCGGCAAGTTCCGCGAAGACCTTTACTTCCGCCTGTCGGCCGCCCAGATCCGTATTCCCCCGCTCCGTGACCGCCGCGGAGACATATATCTGCTGTTCCGTAAATTTACGTCGGATTTCTCCGAAGTGAACGGAATGTGCAAGATAAGCCTCAGGCCGGAGGCCATACGCCTCCTTGAGCAGTACCGCTGGCCGGGCAATATCCGTCAGCTCCAGGGATTTACCCAGAGCCTTACGGCCCAGCTTTCAACAAAGGTAACCCCTACGCTCCAGCGTATAGAACTGTCGGCCGCAGATCTGCAGCCGTTCATGCCGCGTGAGGAGGGAGAACCTATCCCCGTGCTCTATGATTCCGGTGCGGCTCAGCAGCAGTCGCAGGGCAGTGCCTTCAATCAGGATGAACGCCAGGCTATTTTCAAGGCCATCCTTGACATAAAACAGGAAGTGGATGCCCTCAAGGCCCGTATGGACCGCAGGGAACTCCCCTTGCCGCAGATGGCATCGGCCCCGGAAGAAGAGGCCGAATGGCAGGAACAGGAAGACTTCCAGCAGGAGGCCCAGCCCGCCGGAGTACATTCCCTGAGTGTCCGCCGCACGGAGGAAGAACTCATTCGCCAGGCCCTTGAAAAGTACCACGGCAACCGCAAGAAGGCCGCAGAAGAGCTTGGAATGAGCGAGCGCACCCTTTACCGAAAACTCCCCGAAGAATACCGCAAGAAATGAGAAAACTGCTTTCATACATCGTCATTGCCGGCAACATCGTCATTGCCGGCCTGACCTGCAGCCTTGTCTCCTCCTGCGGAATCTATTCTTTCTCAGGAACTTCCATACAGCCGGATGTTAAAACCATCACCATTCCTTACGTGGAGTACACGGCACTCAGGGTGAACCCTTCCCTTTCAAATGACCTCACTGAGGCCCTGAAGGAGAAATACCGCAAGCTCACCCGCCTGGAAGAGGTAGACGTTGACGGAGACCTTGAACTGGTTTGCACGGTAGCAGGCTATGATGTCAAGGCAACCGCGGTAACGGCAAATGAAATGGCCTCCCAGAACCGCCTTACCGTCACGGTAAAGGTGGAGTTCTCAAACAAGAAATACCCGGAAGACGATGTCTCAAGCAGTTACTCGGCCTATGAGGACTTTGACGCAACACTGTCCCTTGACGCCGTTGAGGCCGGCCTCTGCGAAACCATAGTTGAGAAATTGGTTGAAGATATTTTCAATGCAACGGTAGCCCAATGGTAGCCTCTTCATTCATATACCTCAGGAACCTCACGCTGGATGAACTCACGGGAGTAGTCAACCTCTACCCCTGGTACGGTGCCGCCCATGTGGAGCTTGCCCGCCGCATGTCCAAGGTGGGCGGAGACAGCTGGGGAGACAAGCAGTGCGCGCTCAGCGCCCTCTATGTCCAGAACCGCCGCGTCATGGCTGACATCGCGTACGGTGCGCGTGAGGCAGACTGCTCCGACAAAGACCTCGGGGCGCTCCTGGCATCGTTCATGGAGCCTCAATCGGCCCAGAAGGAAGGTGAACATCAGGTAAGGGTTGTAGGAGGAGACTATTTCTCCCAGGCCCAGTACGACAACGTCAGGGAAAACGGTGACAACATCTTCAGCCGCTTTGCCTTCAAGTCCTCATCCACGGCCGGTGACGGGATGGACACATCGGACATTGCAGAGCATTTTGCCACTGAGACTCTTGCCCGTATTTTCGCGGAACAGGGCCGATCAGAGGAAGCCAGACGCATTTATTCCCGTCTGATTTTGGAATTTCCGGAAAAAAGTGCTTACTTTGCATCCCTTATTGACAAATTGTCATAACATACAGACATAAAAAGTAACAATATATGAACGCAGCATTTACAGTTTTGGTTGTCCTTATCATCATCGCAGCCATTCTCCTGATTGCAGTCGTCCTCCTTCAGAACGGCAAGGACGGCGGCCTTGCAACTAACTTCACTTCCGCAAACCAGACTCTTGGCGTACGCCAGACGGCAACCATCCTTGAAAAGGCCACCTGGTATCTTGTAGCCTTCATCCTGGTGCTTTCAATCATCACCGTGTTCGTTGCCCGTGGCGGTACCCAGCGCGGCACCAACGACGCCATCTCCACAGAGATCCTGAATCAGGCCGACGCCCAGCAGGCGGCCGCCGCAGAGTTCCCTGTGACCCAGGAGAATCCTGAGGGTGACAGCAACGCTCAAAATTAAAATAAGACGTAAAACGAATTCAAACGGCGTGCTTTGCGGCACGCCGTTTTTTTATTATATTTGTACACGAAGAACATAATTTTAACCTTATATGAAAAAGATTACAGTTTTTCTTGCAGCGGCGGCCCTAGCGGTGGCCTGCGCATCCCCGGAAAAGATGGCCAAGATGGCAGAGAGCGTGGTGGTAGAGTGCACCCCCCAGGTACTTGAGGTTGTCGGCGGCAACATTGACGCATCCGTTTCAGTAACCTATCCCAAGGATTATTTCAACTCCAAGGTTATCCTGGAGGTAACCCCCGTAATAGTGTATGAAGGCGGAGAAGCCGCAATGAAGCCCTTCAAGTATCAGGGAGAAGATGTCAAGAACAATTTCAAGGTGGTTTCATCCAATGGCCAGAAAGTAACGGAAAAAGTTCACTTCGAGTACGTTGAGGGAATGGAGAAAAGCTATCTGGAGCTCCGCGGCAAGGTATACGCCGGCAAGAAGGTCATAGACCTCCCCTCCAAGAAAGTGGCCGACGGCGCCAATACCACATATATGCTTGTAAAACGCACCGGAAACGTTGGTTTTAAGGCCGATAACTACCAGGAAACCCTTTCCAGCACCACCGAGGGCCAGATCAAGTACCTTGTGAACAGCTCAGAAGTCCGCGGCTCGGAGCTCAAGGGAAGCTCCGTGAAGGACTTTGTGGCCGCCCTTGAGGCCGTTAAGGCAGATGAACGCTCCACTGTCACCAGCACTGAAATTGTGGCCTATGCCTCCCCTGAAGGTGGCGCAGACCTTAACAACAAACTTTCCGGAAACCGCGGAGACAGCGCCCTCAAGGCCTGGAACAAGGTTACCAAAGACAAAGGAGCATCGGCCCCCGAGGTAAAGAGCGTGGGTGAAGACTGGGAAGGCTTCCAGCAGCTTGTCTCAGAGAGCAATATTGAAGACAAGGACCTTATCCTCCGCGTCCTCTCCATGTACTCAGACCCTGCAGTGCGTGAAAATGAGATTAAGAATATGTCCCAGGTGTACACCGCCCTCAAAGGTGAGGTCCTTCCTGAGCTCCGCCGTGCACGCCTCATCGCAAACGTAGAGTATAAGAACTACACCAACGATGAACTTGTGGAACTCCTCGCAAATAATGAGAATGCCCTTGACGAGGAAGCCCTCCTCCGCGTGGCATCCGTTGTGAAGGATCCCGCCCAAAAGGAAAGCGTGTACCGCAAGGCCATTGATAAATTCGGCTCTGACCGCGCCCAGTACAACCTTGCCGCCCTCTATCTCCAGCAGGGAAAGAATGCTGCAGCGGAGAAAGAGCTTGCAAAGGTTAAGAGCGGGGACGCAGATGTTGTCAATGCAATGGGAGTTCTGGCCCTTCGCAAGGATGACCTTGAGACCGCAGAAGACTGCTTCCGCAAGTCAACTTCCCCGGAGGCAAAGGAAAACCTCGGCACTGTCCTTATCCTCACCGGCCAGTACGACGAAGCCGTCCAGGTGCTTAAAGATCCCAAGGGATGCTGCCATAACTCTGTCCTTTCCCTCATCCTGACCGATGACCTTGAAAAGGCCAGGCAAACCGCCCATTGCGGAGATCCCAAGGTATGGTACCTCAGGGGCATCATCAGCGCCCGTCAGGGAGATGCTGAAGGCGTGAAGAAGAACCTTGAGAAAGCCTTCCGCAGTGCAGAACTCAAGGAAAGGGCCATGAGAGACATAGAGTTTGCCGGCTACGAGTTCTAAACCGTGAAAACTGTAGCCTGGTTAGACATCATCTTCGGCGTCGTCCTGATGCCGTTGATGATGTTTCTCTTTCCAATAGGGGATTGGGTACAGTGGCACTCCAGTTATGTGCTGCTGTACATAGGATGGCTGTACCTGGTTTTCTTTTTGTGCCGCAGAGCCCTGGGCCCAGTCCTGCTAGATGGTCCAAAAGGCTATTTCACCGTGCTTGGCGTCTTGTTCCTGACAGCCGCCGCCACCTTCCTTATGTCCCTTACGCCGGTGGAATTCCCGCGTAATCCGGAATATGGCACCGGCCTGGCGCCGCACATCCGCGCCATGTGGATAATGCTCATCGCGGTGGTGTCCTATGCTCTTCCCGTGGGGATGCTTTCCGCTAAAGCAGACCGCCTGTCGGCCGTGAAGGAGGCCGATGCCGCCCGCCAGGATAACATTGATGCGGTTCGTTCCAGGGCAGAAGAATTGGTGATGGACGGCGACCTCATTGTTAAGTCTGGCTACAAGACCGTGCATATTCCGGTAAGTGCCATCCAGTATGTGGAAGGCAGGAACAACTACGCCTGTTTCCATCTGGACCACCGTGAAGATGTTGTTACCCAGAAACCCCTCAAAGACGTTCTGCAAGACCTCCCGGAAGGGAAATTCATACGCATACACCGCTCGTTTATAGTTCCGGTATGGAGGATAGAAAAACGTACTGCGGCAAGCGTAAAACTACTTGGCGTGGACAAGCCGCTTCCAATTGGCAGGTCCCATAAAGCCAACCTTGATTGAAATCCCGCACTTTTGGGCTTTTTTGACGGAATTCACTCTGAAAGAAAACTGAAATCCTGCGTTTTGGGGCATTTTTGACGGATTTGAGTATGAAGGATAAATTTTACGCAACCAGATCCACCGCCTGGTGGAAGGTGGCCATAGCAATGATAGGCTCCTGCCTGTCCGGCGTCACGTTTGTTTCCGTGCCCGGAATGGTGGGGAACATTGGTTTTGGATATCTTCAGATGTGCATCGGCTTTTTCCTGGGGTACCTTGTCATTGCTTTTGTGCTAACGCCGCTGTATTTCCGCCTTGGTGTGGTATCAGTTTACGAGTACCTTGACAAGCGTTTTGGCGTGAGTTCCCACAAAACCGGCGCGTGGTTTTTCTTTGTTTCCAAAATGCTGGGGGCATCCGTAAGGCTGTTCCTTATGATAGCAACCCTGCAGCTTCTTCTGGCGGGCCCGGCAGGCATTCCGTTCTGGGTAACGGTGCTTGTTGTGGTGCTTCTGGAGTGGCTTTATACCGTACGGGGCGGGGTAAAAGCCGTAATCGGCCTTGATATAGTGAAAACCGTGTCCATGCTCCTTGCGGTTATTCTTTGCCTTGTGCTTATCGGCAGTGAGGTGGGGAAGCCGGACACATCCCTTATGAGGGTGTTCTACTTTGACGACATCAATCACCCCCAGTTTTTCTGGAAACAGCTTTTTGGCGGCCTCTTTGTGGTTGTGGGAACCACGGGCCTTGACCAGGACATGATGCAGAGAACCCTTGCCTGCAAGAACGTCAAAGACTCTCAGAAGAACCTCATTGTGTCCTCCCTGATGCAGACGGTTGTGATTGCGCTGTTCCTGCTTCTTGGAGTGTACCTCTATCAATTCGCCGGGCTTCACGGCCTTACCGTGGAACGCTCGGATGAGCTGTTCCCCACCGTGGCCTGGAGCGGCCTTATGCCGGCTGGAGGCCTTGTGGCGGCACTTTTCATTATCGGCCTTGTGATGGCAGGGTTCCCCGCAGGAGGTTCCGCGCTCACCGCGCTCACCACTTCCTTTACGGTAGACATCCTGAGGAACGACTCCCGTAGAACGCTGGTTCATTCCGTAATGGCCGTCATTATGGCCGCGTGCATCCTTGTCTTTGCCGCCCTCAATTCAACCAGCGTCATTGACGCCGTGTATCGGCTGGCTAGTTACACCTACGGACCCATTCTGGGACTGTTCGCCTTCGGCCTTTGCTGCAAAACAAAGGTGCGTGACAAATGGGTTCCCGTAGTGGCCATACTGGCCCCTCTTATCTGCCTTGTACTGGATCTCAACTCGGTTGCCTGGTTCCATGGTTACCACTTCTCATACGAGATTCTCCCCATCAACGCCCTCCTCACAATGGCCGGGCTGTGGCTCATAAAGCGCTAACTATAAATAATTTGTCAGTCGCTTTTCTGTTATTTGTCAGTATTATAGATACATATCCTGTTATTTTTGCGGCATAAACTGCATCTATATAAGGAAGAATAAATACTACCCACGTATGAAAAAGGCACTTATCCTTCTATCGGCCGTAATGATCTGGGCCTGCACTCCGGCCCAGCAGCCGTCAAGCGATGATAAAAAGGATGACCCTCAGGGCCAGACCCCCGGCGGAAACACCGGTGACACTGAAAACCCCAACAACCCCGGCGGCACCGACACCAACGCCTCCGTGCCTGATGGCGCCGAACCCGCCGCCATCGGCGAGAGC